>CALHKJ010000194.1 GCA_938033975.1 uncultured Saprospiraceae bacterium
TCACGGATTAGTAAGTCTTGCCCTTGACCCAGATTTTGCCAATAATGGTTTCATTTACCTTTATTATACACTTGACCGCCATCATATGCTATTTTTTGGTACTAGTGAATATGACCCAAATGTGGATATTTTCAATCAAGCTAGTATGGGTAGGATTGCAAAATATAAGGTCGAATACAATGGTACTTCCGTTTTGGCAGATATGTCTTCTCGAAAAGTATTGTTTGGAAAAGAAATAGGAGAAGGTAATCCCATTCTTATGGGTTCACATGGAGTAGGTACTCTTAGCTTTGGAGGAGATGGATCCCTGTTGTTTTCTTGCGGTGAAGGAGGATCGTACACAGAGTGGGATATAGGAAATGCAACAGATACATTTCATGAACAAGCAATTGAAGATGGAATTATCAAAGAATCAGAGAATATTGGAGCCTTTCGATCGATGTTGAAGACCTCTCCATCTGGTAAGGTCATGAGAATTGATCCTGTAACCGGCAATGGTTTACCTAATAACCCTTTCTATGAAGCTGATGATCCAAACTCAGTACAATCTAAAGTTTGGGTATTGGGACTCAGGAATCCATACAAAATGCTTTATATCCCAAATACATCCCAGCACACAGATGAGGGAGATCTTCCAGGTAAGTTCTTTATTGGAGATGTAGGTTCTTCGCTTTGGGAGGAACTGAACCTTATAGATAAGCCAGGAGAATGGTTTGGTTGGCCTAAGAATGAGGGAATCTATAGCCATTGGGCATTCAAAGATGCAAAGCTGCCTAATCCCGAAACACCAAATCCTTTGTTTTCACAAAACTGTGGTGAAGAGTATTTCCTTTTCGATGACCTGATAAGAAACGAACACATAGATAGTATTTATGCACCTACTATTTCATGTCCAGAGAATACAACCGCTTCAGAATATCCTTTCTTCATTCATAGAAGACCTATTTTGTCTTACAGTAATGATCTATGGAATCCTCCAGCAAAAACGATGGTGCCTGTGTTTGATGAAAATGGGATAGGTGGAGGAATGCTCATTGATGATCCCGCATCCAATGTAGAAGGTGATTTAATAGAAGGGGGTTCTGCCTTGCCTGGAGATATTTGTTTGATAGAAGAGTTTCCAGAAGAATATTACGGTGATTTATTTTTGATCGATTACCATGGTTGGATCAATACAATTACAGTAGTTGATGACAAGGTTACTAAGATTAAGGCTTTCGCTAAATTGGAAAAGGGTATCACAGATTTACAATTCAATCCTTATGATGGTAAGTTGTATCATGTTCATTTTATAGAGGGTAAAGTAAGACAAATCACTTATGGTGGAATCAGACCTCCACTAGCAGAGATCACGGTCGATAAATATTATGGCGCAAGTCCATTAGCAGTCAATTTTAATTCTGAAGGTTCACAATCATTTGACGAAAGTCAATTAACTTATGAATGGGACTTTGGAGACGGAGGATTTAGTGATGAAGAAAGCCCAAGTCATAGCTATGATATTGGATCAGAGATCAAGAGCTATGAAGTTACTCTAACAGTGAGGGATACAAGTGGTAATTTAGATAGAGCAACACAACTTATATCAGTTAATAATACACCACCTCAAGTTGTTATCTCAAGTATTCAGAATAATCAAAGCTATAGTCAAGCAACAACAAATATTTTTGATTTAGAAGCAAATGTGATTGACAATGAAAGTAGTGATGAAAACTTGACATATTCATGGCAGGTAAATTTACATCACAATGATCATGTGCATCTTGGTCAAATTGATAATGAGCACATTACTTATGCATTGATTGATCCAACTGGATGTAATTTTGAAACGTTTTTCTATCGAGTAATTCTGACTGTGGAAGATGAGCATGGATTGTCAACTAGAGATGTAGTTGATTTACAACCTTATTGTGGAGATGATTTTTCAGAATTTCTTTCTTTAGAAGCTTACTATCGAGATAATGGGATTGAACTCGAATGGGATATTTCGATTGAGGATGGAGTAGAAGAGTATTTGATTGAATACACGGATGATTTTCAATTTTCTCCTATAGCCACTATTCCAGCTGATGGCTCTTTAAGCTATAGTTTCTTGCATGAGAACCCTAAAGTCGGGAACAACTATTATCGAATACGTTCCGTAAATGCCAACGGTGATCGGGATTACTCCAATGTTGTGTCAAGAGTTTTTACTGATAGCTTTGGATATCTAGTTGTCCCTAATCCAGTAGTTGATCAGGTCAAAGTAACCATCAGTAGTCCTTCGCTTGAAGAAGTTAAATTCAAAGTATACACAATAGCAGGTGAGCTAATTAAAGACTTTGAAAAGAGCTATACCAATACCCAATTGGTCGACGAATATTTTGAAATGACTGATGTTGCTACAGGTGTATATGTTTACCAACTTGAGGTGAATGGCGAAGTTGTGACAGGTCGTTTGGTTAAGTTTTAACTCCGTATGCTGAGTATAATTTTCCGATTGCTTAATTCATGAGTATTGTTGTTTGAAATACAAAAGCATTCATGAAAGTAACTTCCGCTCCACCATAAGGTGGAGGGAAGATTATAAACTATCTTTTGACTTTAGGAAAAAGATGGTATTAGAATCAGGGAGGACCTTCCTGAATTTACTACTCCACCAATTGGCGGATTGAAATTCTTCCTTCCGCCCTATAGCGGAGCGGAACCTTGATACACATAAAT
>CALHKJ010000195.1 GCA_938033975.1 uncultured Saprospiraceae bacterium
TATATATTGTAATGACCACAAATTTACCTATAGCTGCAGATTTGTTAACTGAAAAAAACTTATTGAACCTACTCTTAGCATTTGGTAACTCAAATGACAAAGATGATAATCTTGGTTCCTTCCTAACAAGTCTCCATCAAAATCTTAAACTTACAACTGCTTTTTACCTTCCGGTAAATGAACATCATAAATCACATTTCATAAGTTCATTAAAAAAGAAAAAACCACATTTTAAATATGCTGAACTGGATTCAATCCTAGGGAAAAAGAAAACATTCAGAATTAATTCTTCAAATGTCAAAACTTTAAAAAGCACTAAGTTCTCAATCAAAAAAGATTACTATTTAGCAAGGCTGGACAATTTGGGCATCATATATATGGAAGGGTCAAATCACCACAAAGTCTTTGGAAACAAAAACCTTCAACTTGTCTTAAAGAAATTTACATCCAATGTTTTATTATGCTTTGAAAATGAAGTAAAATCCTTCGCTGAATACAAAAATCGGATTCTTATAGAAGAGAATTCTTTTGGAATGGCATTTATCAATAATGGAAAGTTCATTCATACAAACAAGTCTTTTAGTAAACTAACTGGTTATACTGAAAAAGAAATATTGAAGATTTCTAAAAAAGACATATTCGATGATGCTACATTAAAAAAAGGTAAAAAAATTCTCGTTGATTTTAGGTCTGGCACCAGTAAAAATAGCACCTATTCAGGTGTTCTAAAAAGCAAATCAGGTGCACTGATCCATTTCAAATGCTCAAGCCAAGCTTTGTACAATACTGATAAAAAGTTTATGGGGTCTATAAATACCTTTGTAAACACAACACCTGAGGTGGCTGCAACTGAAAATGCAAAAAATACAATTTCTGCCTTACAAGATCTATTTGACAAACTCACTACGGGTTTAATGATTTTTGAAAAAAATAAATTAGTTCAAGCAAATGATTATATAAGCTCAAGATTAGGATTCACAGAAAAAGAATTACTAGGAAAAAAAATAATTGATTTTATTTGTCCAATAAAACACAAAGAGATTTCTAAAATCGTTAATAAGAATCTGAAAAATGAAAATCAAATTAAAGATTTAATTGTTCCTCTTGTGTCTAAGGATAATTCCGCAAAGCTGTTCTTAGCTAATTTTATGCACATGGACTCCATCTTAGGTGATGACAGAATGTTAGTGAATTTTGTAGATATAACTTCCATAAATAAGGCACAATCTGAGTTGAATCAAAAGCAAGCAATGCTTGATAATATAATTGAAAACTCAAGCCAAGAAATCTTTGTACTTGACAAGAACAAAACCTTAATTCACTTCAATCAAGGATCTGCAAATTCCTTCAAAAGAATTGCAGACATTGAATTAAAAATTGGTGACAAACTCTATGAGAAACATAAGAAAAAACTTGATCCAAGAGTTGATAAATTAATCAATAAAGCATTAGGCGGTAAAGAAATTAGTTTTGATTACAATTCAGTAAATCCAGAAACCAAAGAAGAGATTCACTCTGTGGTTACGGTAAAGCCTTTTTTAGATGAGCAAGGCGAGATATTAGGTATTCTATGCTTAGCTAAGGATGTTACTGAATTGGTATTACGTAACAAAACAATAGAAACACGAGAGTCATCCTTAAGAGCAATCATCGAATCATCGGCGGATGGTGTATATGCGCTTGATAAAGACATGAACTTAATCTTTATAAATCAACAAGCAAAGAAAGATTTTAGTGATTACTATTCTGATGTCAAGTTGGAAATGGGAGACAATCTTTATGATAAAATTGACTCTGAAACTGTTGACAAATGGCGTGAAGTGTATTTTGACAGAGTTTTTAAAGGAGAACGCTTTGTATATGAAGCTTCTTTGATGAATAAAGAAGAAGGAAAAGAATACTTCCATGAAAATAGATACTCACCGGTAAAGGATAATGATGGAAACATCATTGCCGCACTTGAAATTTCGAGAAATGTAACAGACCTGAGAGTCAAAGAACGTGACCTGATGTCTAAAGAAGCTGAATTAAGAACAGTATTAGAACGAACTCCTGCTGGAATTGCAAAGGTTACCATGGAGGGTAAAATTAATTTTACTACATCAAGAACTTCCCAACTTCTCGGATTAGATCAAACAGACATCATTGGAAGAAACTTCTTTAGTTTTATTCATTCTTCAGACATCAACAAAATGACTGAAAGTCTATCCTTACTTTTGAAAGGTAAATCAGAAGTTACTAGAACTGCAAGGGTAAACCATGGAACAAAGGACGTTTGCTATATTCATGGTGTTGCGTCTCTCATAAAGGATCAAGATGGGAAACCTGTTGAATTTTTGATCGCTTTCAATGAAATTACTGAACAAGTAATTGCTGAGAACTCTCTTTCTAAGAGTGAAAAAAGATACAAGTCACTACTAGAAGGTTCACCAGCAGGTCTTGCCCAGGTAAATGAAAAAGGCAAATTCATTTTTGTTTCGAAAAAAGGTGCAGAAATCCTTGGCAATAGCATTGAAGAAGTATTGCAAAAAAACTTTCTTGATTATATAAGCAGCCATTACTCTCTTGAAGTCAGTAAAAATCTTGGCAAGCTTGAGAAAGCGAATGAAATAATGGATTTCAGAGTAAAAGGGAAATCAGGTAAAGGAAAAATCTTCTACTTGGATGGAACTGCTACTCTACTACAAGATGAATATGATGATCAATTTACTACCATGTTCATCTTCAATGATGTAACATCTAGAGTTTTAGCTGAGAAAGAACTAAAAGTTTACAATGAAGAAATAAAAGAAAAAAATGCAATCTATAAAGCTCTAATAGATAGTTCATTTGATGGAATTGATATCATAGACCTTGAAGTAGATGATAAGGACAAGAGTATAGAAAGGTTTTCAGGAAATATCGTAATTAGAAATGACAAAATGTCTGAGTATCTAGGTGATTCTAAAAATCCAATTGTAGCAGGAACGGAATTACAAAGATTAAGTCCAGACATCCAACCAAATGGCCAAACGACCTATGAAATGTTTGAAGAATATATTCCTAAGGTGCTTAAAAATTCTTCATACTCCGTTGATTGGAGAATAAACTCTTCTGGAAATAATGAAGATTACATACTTGGAGCTAATCTCATATCTGTCAAAGATAAAATATTGCTAATTAGAAATTTAAGAAGAATCACTGAAACCAAACTTCAACAAGAAATAATAAATAACCAACTTGATAAACTTTCAAGAAAAAATGAAGAGTTGGAAAAATACATACAATCAAATCTTCAATTAGAAAATTTCGCATATATCGCTTCTCATGATTTAAAAGCACCACTTCGTACCGTGTCAAGTTTTTCTTTCTTATTGAAGCAAGCAGCATATGAAAAGTTGGATGATAAGAGCAAAGGCTATTTGGATATAGTACTAAGATCCTCAAATAACATGCAATTCCTCATTGATGACCTTCTTGCATTTAGTAGAGTTGGGACCCAACAAGTGAAAAAGAAAGAAATAAATTTAGGTCCAATGTTGAAGAGAATTCTTTTGGATCTAAGCACAAATATATCAGAATCAAATGCGCAAATAAATATTGATAAAATGCCAGCTTCAATATTTGCAGATGAATCTATGATGATTCAATTATTCCAAAATCTAATCAATAATGGCTTAAAATTTCAAAAGAAGGATATATCACCTATCGTGAATATAAGTGCTCAAGAAACAAAGACACATTGGGTATTTAAAATAAATGATAATGGTATTGGAATCAAAGAAGAAAATTTAGCTAAGATATTTGGAATCTTTGAAAAGTTACATAGTAATGACCTATATGAAGGCACAGGTTTAGGACTTTCAATATGCAAGAAAATAATTGAAATTCACAATGGTACAATTGAAGTAGATTCAGTATTAGGAGATGGTAGTACCTTTATATTTAGTATAGAAAAGAAGAATGAGCTTTGATGTAAATATAAAATTATAGGCTTTATATATTTATTTTATGAATGGATACCTAAATGTTGTAATTTGTAGTTACTTTGTAGACATACAAAACGCTATATTTAAATCAGACACCCGTCATAAGATTATTAATTTATTCCTTGCACCTAATTAATCAAAATACCTTAGAAATAGTACAATGACTCAGTTAAAGCAAAAGAGAATACTCTTAATCGAGGATAATCCTGGTGATATCAAGTTATTTGAAGAAGCTGTCTCAGCAGAAGAATTAAACATTGTGATTGACATTGTCGAAGATGGTGAAGCTGCAATTCAATATTACGAATCACTCAAGGCAAATGATTTTGTTAATTCCCCATCTGTAATAATTTCTGATCTCAATATTCCTAAAATCAATGGCCTTGATGTAATCAAAAAATTTAAATCAGATCCTATCTTTAATGTAATACCAGTTATTGTATTAAGTACTTCTAACTTAGATTCTGACATTAAGGAATGTTACTCCGCACATGTAAATGCTTTTTTGGTTAAACCCATTGGAATTGACGAATTCTTTAATCTAGTCAAACAGATTGATGAATTTTGGTTAAGAACTTGCCATTTGGCAAGCATCTAATTAACAAAAAGGTCCTTATTGTAATTTGTAAAAGGGAATAATTAAATTTACCCTTCAATAAATCATGCTTGCATCACTGTGGGCTATTACTGTTTATCTTAATTTATTATGACTTCACCTGAGATCATCAATCAACTCAAAATTGTAAACAATGCTAGCCGGAAATTAGTACGATTGAATGACAGTGAGATCAATCAGATACTACATGAACTTGCCGACTTAACAGCCAATAGAATTGAGTATATTCTGAAGGAGAATCAAAAAGATCTAGATCGAATGGATGCTTCTAATCCAAAATATGATCGCCTTTTGCTGAATGAAGATAGATTGCTTGCTATAATAGAAGATATCCGTAAAGTAGCATCTCTACCCTCTCCACTGAATAAGGTCCTTGAAGAAAAAACAATCCCTAATGGCTTAAATCTACAAAAGACAACAGTACCTTTAGGAGTTATCGGTATTGTTTTCGAATCTCGCCCCAACGTAACCTTCGATGTATTTTCTCTTTGCTTTAAGTCAGGAAATGCTTCAATACTAAAAGGAAGCAGAGATGCACACTACTCAAATATTGCCATCGTTTCTTTAATACACCAAGTGCTAGAAAAATATAATCTTAAAGAGACTGTATTTCTTGCACCAAGCGAAAGGGAAGCTCTCCAACCAATCCTTGAAGCAGTAGAATATGTAAATACCATAATCCCAAGAGGTAGCCAAGGATTAATAAGCTTTGTGCGTGAGCACTCCAAGGTACCAGTAATCGAAACAGGGGCAGGGATTGTTCATACCTATTTTGATCTAAGTGCAGATCTAAACAAAGGAAAGGCTATAATCCAAAATGCCAAATCAAGAAGAGTTAGTGTTTGTAATGCCTTAGATTGTTTAATCATACATCAAGACCGTCTTCAAGATTTACCTTTAATTTTAGAAGGAATGGACTCTAATAATAACTGCATGGTATACGCAGATAAAGAAGCCTACTCACATCTTAAAGATCACTACGAATCTAACCTTCTTAAAGCGGCTTCTTCTGATAGTTATGGCACAGAATTTTTATCCATGACAATGTCTGTAAAAACTGTCAATAATATAGATGAAGCTATGGACCATATCTCAGAATACAGCTCAAAACATAGTGAAGCTATCATTGCAGAAGATAAAAATACAGCAGACTACTTTTTAAAAAATGTAGATGCTGCTGTTGTTTATGCCAATAGTTCTACTGCATTTACTGATGGAGGGCAATTTGGAATGGGAGCAGAGATAGGTATTAGTACACAGAAGCTGCATGCAAGAGGCCCTATGGCTTTACAAGAAATAACAAGTTACAAATGGATTGTCAGAGGTGATGGTCAAATTCGACCACGTTAAGTCAGCTGATAAAGGGACAAAAGAAAAGGGAGCTAATGAATTAGCTCCCTTTTCTTTTTCGATTTATTCTATTGATTAAACCGATAATATAAATTCTCTCAACTGTACCTTTTCAGTTAAGTTCAATTTCTTTTTCAATCTGTATCGTGTCATTTGCAAAGACTTCATTTCTACATTTAAAATTTTCGATACTTCATAGTTGTCCAGATTCATTCTTATGTATGCACAATGCTTCAAATCTAATGAAGTTAATTTGGGATTAATCTTAGTCAATTTAGTAAAGAACTCAGACTCAATACTTTCAAAAGCTGACTTAAAATCATTCCATGAATTTTCAGAAACATTCATAGAATCAATAGTTCGCTCAACCATCCTTAATCTTTTAAGAACCTGACTAGAACTATTTTCGACTCTTAATTCAGTATATGCCTCTACTATCTGTTTCTTCAATTCTTTTATTTGATTACCAAATTTAGAATGATCAACTTCAAGAGATACTACTTTTCTATTCTTCTCATTAATTTCTTTATCAAACTCAACCGCATTGGTTTCAAGCAGTTGGCTCTTCAGCGCTAGAGATTTTTCAAGTTCTGATTTTTGATTTTTGATAATCTGATTAAGGTCTAATAATTCCCTCTTTTGGTTCACTAAGGTCTTCTGTGCATCTACTAATTTCAGCACATTCATAACTCTAGAAACAAGCTCAATCTTAGAAACCGGTTTGTTCAGAAAGTCAACACTTCCGTAGTCAAAAGCTTCTTCCAATACTTTTTCATCTTGAAGACCTGTAATGATGATAATCGGAATATCCTTAAAAGAATTATTCTTCTTGATTATCTTAAGTGTATCAAGACCTCCTTGTCTTGGCATCTGCCAATCAAGAAGCATTAAGTCAGGCTTTTCAATCTTTAATTGATCAATTATACCCTCACCATCATCAAGTTCCGAGAATGAAAAATTCGTGTCATCTAAGTATTCCTTGTATAGAATACGATCAAATTCACGATCATCAACTATTAAAATTTTTGGCAAGTCCATTTTGTACATTTATTTGGGAATCTAATCCAATAATAATTCCATGTTGGCTTTGAATCAATACTAAATTACATGTAATTTGACTATTATATTACAATTAGGATCGATTTTCCAATGTTTCAGAATTCTTGGTCTTCTCTAAGGAAGAATCAGAGCTTTTTAATCCATTTTATTTAGTTTTGTCATAATTTCTCCGAATGATAAATTATCATCCAAAAGTCTCCAATTCGGAGACAAGCATATTTGCGGTAATGTCTGCTTTGTCTAATAAACACAAGGCTATTAACCTGGGTCAAGGCTTTCCAAACTTCGATTGCTCCCAAAAATTAAAGGACTTAATAAAGCACTACCTAGAAGAAGGGAAAAACCAATACTGCCCAATGCCTGGATTGTTGGAACTTAGAGAAGTTTTATCAAGTAAAATCTCAAGTCTGTACAAGCAATCCTTTGATCCCTCAAGCGAAATAACAATTACGGCAGGAGCAACTCAAGCTCTATTCACTGCAGTTAATGCATTTATTTCTTATGGAGATGAGGTAATCATTTTTGAGCCAGCCTATGATTCCTATAGGCCGTCTGTTGAAATCGCGGGAGGCGAAGTGCGCC
>CALHKJ010000196.1 GCA_938033975.1 uncultured Saprospiraceae bacterium
GGTTCTTAGTTTTTCGCTGAATGGAACTTTGGTCGAACGAAAACTTTAGTTTTAGATGAGATTAGCTTCCGTCCGCCAACAGGCGGAGGAAGATTATAAATCCTATTTCGACCTCAAGAGAAAGTGGATATTAGAATCAGGGAGGAGCAAAATTTTCATTTTTATTTAAATTTTCATTTTCATTCCCTAGTTTATCACCGTCACTGATCCCGTCTTATATTCCATGAAACTAGAACCATCATTTTCCATGAATAAAATTTCTACAACATAAACATAGACTCCTGGTACAAAATCTCTTCCGTCCTGAAATTCTCCATTCCAGAGCATTATCACGTCACCGTCCGCTCCAGGTTTATCATCTAGGTCACGATGGACTATACTACCCCATCTGTCGTACACAACAAAATCTTGAACAACCAAATCATAACCAGAAATATATAAATCTAGGTTTTGATTTAGCGGATTTGCATTTTCATTTGGTTCGATAATATTTGGTATATAAATATCGTTTATCTGAAATTCTTGTTCTTCTTCTACCAACATAATTTGGCATATTTCTGCTTGAGTGCAATCTTCATAATATGCTTCAGCGCAAATCACATATTCCTGTGCTAAATCAGGTGTGAAATCAATATTGAAGCAATCACCTACTGAACAATCAACAAGAGTCTCTAATCCATCAATCGTCCATAACACGCTGTCAGCATTTACACTAAGCTCATAAATAAAGCTTTGCATCTCTCCAACTGTCACTTGACTCGGTACATCCAAGATTGCTGTAGTTCCATCCGCATTTTGGATAGTAACTGTTGTATCCTTTTCACATCCATTGGCTAAATCAATAATGGTTATTGTATAGCTTCCTGCTTGCAATGGATTCTCTCCTTCATTCAATGTTTCTGAGTCCGTCACATATTCGAATGGGCCTGTTCCAACTCCAGTAATATTTATACTGCCTTCTTGAACATCTCCGCATTCTACATCGATGACATCTATTATTGCAATTGGATTTGAAAAGATTGAAAAGTTGGTTGTAGCATCATAGTTGTTGCAATCGCCTATCGCATAATTTACATCGATACTGTAGTCTCCAGGACTTATGCCCGAAAGGTCAACCATCCCATCAGGATCAACACAATTACAATCCTCACTTGAGAAGGTAAATACACCCACTGGATCTGGATTTTCTGCTGTAGCTGTCAATGCAAAAGCAGCAGGTATTTCTTCTTGACAGTAATCAGATTGGAGTTCATCTCCAAAACTTATTGGATTAGGATCGCATTCATTGGCAGTACATGTTTGTGTCAGAACATCTGGAAATTCACAAAGACAATCACTGTTAATAAAAATAGTAATTTCTATTTCATCTCCTTGATTGAGATCATCAATGATGATAGAGCTTTCTGTATATTCTTGAATAAATTCCTCTCCAGCACCAGTTCCAGTTATAGCCAGTTCATAACTTGCAGCACATGGCACCTCAGTCCAACTAAATTCAACTGAGTTGAGATTTTGAACACAAGGATTCATCACTGGCATCTCAGGTGGACCTTGTATTTCTACACCCCACTCCACAACATCGGAATCACAATCACCATCCAAATCTATAATACTTTGGTATGTATAGATTCCAACTGGAAAAGGATCCAAAACAGTACCCAAAGTTTGGTTTGGAGGAATACCATTTAAAGTTGGCTGGCCTGTTGTGCCATTGATACCAGTATGTACAATGTTGTTTACATCTACATTTGTAATGATTTCAATTGGTATTTCTTCACCAAAACAAACAGGTGAGGTCCCAACATTTATCTGCAAATTTGGTTTTTCAACAATGTCCAAAATCATTGATTCTTGAACATTGCAACTCGCTTCTGTAAATGTCAAAGTATAACTGTCCGGCTGAGTAGGAGAAAAGATATTTCCAGATAAAGTAGTGCCATCTTCAAGTGTCCACGAACCATCAACCAAATCACCGTTCATGTCAACGGCAAGTAATTCTATATCTTCAGAATCAACATTGTAACATATTGGACCCAGATCAACCAACATAAATTCCAAAGGAGCAAATACAGTCACGAAATCTTCAGTCAAGGTTGATACACAACCACCAGCCTCCGTTTGAAGACTTATTTCGACCTGTTCATCTGGTGCATCTGAAAAGACAATTGTAAAAGTATCATCCTGATTGTCAATTAAGGAATAGCTTGATGGATCCAAGGCATTTCCTCCTGCATTCAACATAAAATTATATTCAATTGAACTTGAATATTGATTATCTAGTATGACATTTATTTCATCTCCAACACAGATTATTTCATCATCAATGTCAAACTCAAAAGCACTGCTTGGTGAATCAAAAATATCAATATCGATCGCATCAACCACAGGGCAACCATCAGCATCTAAGTAAGTATAGGTGATAGTATAAGGTATTGGACTTGGTGCAGGAGGCGTAAATTCTCCAGTTGTAGTATTTAATCCTTCTTGTCCATCAGGTCCCCATGTCCCAATTGCATTATCTATTTCATCGCCATTTTCATCAAAGACAGTTCCTGTAAGTGCTAAGACATTAGTCCCGTCAAAACATTGTGCAGCACCTCCCTGACCAGGGTCAATAACTATTGAGTAAGCTGGACAGGCTTGAGCGATACATGGAAGTGAAGCTGATGAATTTGCACAGCCCTCGGGATCGATGGCTGTCACTGTAACGGTTACTTCCTCCCCGGCCTCCAAATCATCTACCAAAATGGAAGTTGTAGATTGGGAAGTATTCATGGTACCATCAGGTGTTTCTATTTCTATATCATACATACTGACACCATCAATAGC
>CALHKJ010000197.1 GCA_938033975.1 uncultured Saprospiraceae bacterium
CGATGAGAAGTTTGCTGATAATTTTGTTAGTTGAGACGAAAGACTGTAGACGAAAGACTTGAAGAACAGAGGTCAGAGGTCAAATGTCAGAGGTCAGAAATCAGAGGTCAGAGGTCAGAAATCAGAGATCAGAGGTCAGAGGCCAGAGGTCAGAGGCCAGAGGTCAGAGGTCAGAGGTCAGAGGTCAAATGTCAAATGTCAAATGTTAATCCACCCATTCAATAAGTCTTAAATCTTTCATACTTTCGCCTCAAAACCTACTTCAAATCCGGCCTACTTGGTCTTACCTCTATTTTACTAGGCAATGTCCTTGGATGCATTGTCAAAAGGTCAAGTACCAACTTACCAATGTCTTCTGGCTGGATCTTCCAAGCGTCTTTTTCAGATGGCTGGTGATTGTTAAAGAAACTAGCTACTGAGCCAGGCATAATCGTTGTCACCTTAATATTGTATGGCCTTAAATCTAGCATCGCAGCTTGTGTAAATCCCACTAAACCAAATTTACTTGCGTTGTAAGCTGTTCCTTTTGGGAAAAAATTTGCTCCAGCTAAGCTAGCGATGGTGATCAAATAACCCTCAGATTTCTTTAACGCTGGTATAGCTGCCTTGGTGCTATTAAAGACACCTGTTAAATTGATATCTATTACATCATTCCATTGTTTGGAACTCATCTCATCAATTGGAGCAAAATTTCCTACACCAGCATTTGCTATCATGACATCAAGAGATCCAAAATGCTCAATCGTTTTATTTACCGCTTTTTGTTCATCCTCCAAACTTCTTACGTCGGATTGGATTCCAATCACATTCTCTAAGCCTTCTTTTTTTAGACTTTCAACCGCTGCATTGACTGTTTCCAAATTTCGGCCTGTAATTGCTACCTTCATACCCTCTTTTAAAAGTACCTTAGCAATACCGAGACCAATACCTTTTGTGCCTCCGGTTATCAAAACTGTTTTCATTAAAATTAATTTAGATTGAAAAATTCTTGGATAGTATACATCTCTCAATTAGTTGCTTTTTTCGCAACCTTATATGTCAACTACCTTTCAAATGCAAAACCTATTAACGGAGTAACTTCCAAAGAGGTTTCGGATATGTTCCCAAACTTTTTAGTGCCTGCTGGTTTTACCTTCGCAATATGGGGATTGATCTACACTTTATTAGCATGCTATTTTGTTTATTACGCGATTATGCTTGTAAAAAAAGTAACTGGAACGGTTTATCAATTCCAGAAAATGGCGATGGTGTTTATCCTTTCATGCATTTTGAATTCCGTTTGGCTTATTGCCTTCCATCATCTAAAATTGGGTCTAAGCTTATTGATTATGTTGAGCCTACTTGCTTGTCTTAGCTATCTCTTCCTTAGAACCCAAAGACAATTACAATTATCACTTTGGCCAAAATTTGCTTTTGAGGCATACTTTGCTTGGATCAATGTGGCAACTGTTGTAAATATTTGTGCCTTTTTGGTTTCAATCAAATGGAATGGATTTGGATTGGAAGAAATCAATTGGGCATACATTATATTATCCGTGCTGATAACACTTGGCCTGTACATCACTCTAAAGTTTAAAACGATTATTTATCCTTTGGTTATTTCATGGGCAACTTATGGAATATATTCCAACTTACAGGACACCAATTATTCAGGCGATTTTCTGAAGTTCTGTATGGTCTTCTCAGTGTTCTTTGCAATATTATCTGCATTCAATATGGTTAGGGATGTTTTCAAAAGCAGTATGGCTGATTAATTATGATTAAGCATCTATTTATATTATGCTCATTCAAGCTTTATATACTTTTGGCATTCATTGGATCATGTCAGCAAGCACCTTCTGGTTTTGATATAAACCAAGATTTGTTGCTTTTACATTATGATTGCAAAACGGATGTAGACGATCTTCATTCTATAGCAGCGGCTGCATCTTTACTAAGAACTAAGAAATACAAAAGAGTCAAGTACCATACTGTAGCTGGTGCTTACGGAATTCAAGAAGGATTATATGTACCTGGAGAATCCTTGTTTAGATTGGCATTTGGTAACAGATGGAGTGATGCACACAAAAATTATAATCAAGCAATTGAAGAGGCTTATCAACAATGTAATCTGGTTTTACAAAAAGGAGCTAGAGTTTGGATTGCTGAAGCAGGACAATCAGATTTTAGCGCTGATCTTATCAAAAAAATCATTGAGAACTATCCAAAGATGGATACCAAAGCGAGTATCACCATTGTTCAACATAGTGAATGGAATGAGAGTGTTACAGATTCGGTGAAATTATCTTTCGCAAAGGCCAATGCAAATTATATTAAAATTGCAGACGGCAATGCAATCAACAATGGAACACCTGGATTCAATACAAAGGAAAAAATCGATTGGTTAAAGGGTTTAGAATCAAAGGAAAATTTACAAGTTTGGCAACTCGCTTTTGAACTGGCTAATAAATACAATGGTGTTGAGAATCGTTACTTAAACAAAACCATTGCGCAAAATGGAATAGACTTCTCAGACTTTTCAGAAGTACATTATATTTTAGGATTAGAGGATATTAACAATGCATCTGATTACTTTGAATATTTAAGACAAAATCCATAATTCAATTCTTTCAAGATGAAGGAAGAACTTTTAGAGAAAATTGATAACATAGTTGCCACGCATGAAAGAGCGGAGGCAATCAAAAAAATAGAAGGATACTTCAAGCAATTCTTTTGGAACAATGAATTGCGCATCAAACTTGGCAATTTATATTTGCAAGAATCAGAATTTATCAAGGCTGGCAAAATGTTGTACTTTAAGAATCAGAGAACTGAATCTGAAGAAAGAGCTGTAGTCAGATTTGTTGAAAGCTGCGGCAATAATAAAATGGAAATTTTCAGAAAATTAATCGGGAATTACCAATCAAAACCACCACGTGGTATTGACATTCAAATGAACAAAAATATTTTTGAACTCATTTTTCAAGTCTTGAAACAAGAAAATATACTACCTAAGGAAGTTGCAAATTGGATCATACATTATGAAAGAATTCGAAACATCGAAATCGAAAACAATACACTGAAAATCTAATTGATTTAAGTTTAA
>CALHKJ010000198.1 GCA_938033975.1 uncultured Saprospiraceae bacterium
GCCTGGGAAGTCAAATTATACACCACCAGCACCAAAGGAGAAACCAAATATTGTAAAAATTGCACCTAAGGGAACATACTATTACAATGGAGTTGTGGTTTCGAAAAGTAGCCTTGAGACAAAAATCAGAGATCTAAAGAAGAATAGCAGTAAGCCTTCATTTGTGATCTCTCCAGATAAGAAGACTCCTAATCAATATGTGATAGCTGTTATGGATATTGCCTATAGATATGGAGTTGCCGGCATTTTGACAGATGTAAAATAATTGCCCCCAACAGTAATGAGAATGTTTTAGTTGTAGTAAGGTTCTACAACGAGATCGCAGATTATAACATTTAAATTATGTACACAGATATAAGTTTAAGTATAGAGGAAAAAGAAGACAGGAAAAATAGTTTCTACCTGAGCGTAGCCATACACCTTATCCTACTTATTATGTTGCTCATGATTCCTTTAAAAAAAGCAATCACACCAGATCCAACAATGCAAGGCATTATCGTTCAGTTTGGCAACCCAAATGCTGGGAATGAAAACTCAGTAAACGAACCAATGATGGCTGAGTCTAGTCAAAGTGAAGCTGTAAGCGAAGAAAAAGCGACATCAGAACCTGTAAAGCAAAAAGAGGAACCAATTGTTAAAAAAGAAGCTCCTTCAGCAGCATCTGTAGAAACAAAAATAGTAGAAAAGACAAGTCCAATTATAGCGAGTAATGAGGTTGTCATTGAGAAACAAACAAAAGCTGTTGAAGAAAATACTTCAGCTTCAAGTAGCAGTGAAAGTCAAGAAAAAACAAATGAGAAATCAGAGGCTGAAAAACTTGCAGAAAGCAAGGCCAAATTTGGTTCTTTGTTTGGAGGAGGTTCCACTGGTTCAGAAAACGATAAAAAGGGAGAAGACTTTGGTGTGCCTGATGCAACTGTCTTAGAAGGTTTGAGTAAAGGAACAGGAGAGGCAGGTGATGGATTAGGTTCTCGTGGTTTGGTCTATGAGCCAAAAATTGAAGACAACTCACAAAAGTCCGGAAAGGTAGTTGTGAAAGTTTGTGTCAATAAACAAGGAAATGTAACTTCTGCAAAATATACTCAACGAGGTTCTTCTACTTCGGATAGTTATTTGATCAGTCTAGCTGAAAAGAGTGCTAAGAAATATCGTTTTACGCCAAGTAATACTGAAGAGCAATGTGGCAGCATCACAATTGATTTTATTGTAAAATAAAAAAGGCCAGCGATTGCTGACCTTTATGTTTTATTTTCCTTCTACTTCTTTCTTTTCTGTTTTCTCAAGTGCAAACCTGACAGGAAAGGTATATAGGACATCAACTGCCTTCCCTCTCTGTTTTCCTGGTATCCATTTTGGCATTTGATTAATCACAGATAAGGCTGCATCTCCACAACCTGAACCTAAGTCACGAAGAATTTTTGCATCTTTTACCATTCCGGTTTTGTCAATAACAAACTGGAGAACAACCATTCCATCTACTCCTTTGCTTCGAGCTTCTGTAGGATACACAAGATTTTTATATACAAATTCAAGCAACTTTTGTTCTGCACATTTCTTTTTATCGTCCTTTGTTCCTTCCATATCTTCACAGCCAGGAAACCTTGGCATTTCCTCTACTACCTTATAAAGCTCACCTTCTTGGTGGTGCTCTTTTGAAAACCCAGGGTGACCACTTTTCTTAGTTGTAGTTTTTTGCTTAGGAACAGTATCTCTTTTGATTGATCTACCATTTGTTTTGGTATTGACTGTTGGTTTTTTTGCAGTTGCTGAATTAGAACTGTTTGTTGCAACAGGCTTAGTTATTGCATTAGCAGTTGCCTGATTTTTTGCAGCTGCTGCCTTCTGGTATTGTTCTATCTTATAATTATTTTGGAAAGTAGTCCAAGCCATCGTTTTATACTTTTCCTCGGTGGCAAACTTCATTTCCATCATAACTGCATCTGGACCTTTGAATCCTGGTGAAATTAAAATTCTAGCAAATTCCTCATCAAGAACAACAAAGGCTGGATATCCCAATCTTCCATTCAACAATGCATACGCAAGTTCGTGGACACCTCGTCCCCCACTAGTTATGTATTTGAATTCAGTATCGTTGAAAGTAATATTGTCTTTTTGCTCTGCATTGAATTTTACTGGATAGAAATTATCATTAAGATACTTTACAATGGCAGGATCTTTAAAAGTTGTTTTATCCATTTTCTTACAGTATCCACACCAGTCAGTATAAATATCGACATATAGTTTTTTGGGATTTTTTTCAGCAGCCTCCATGGCATCTTGCCAGCTCATCCAGTTCACATCCTTTTGTGCGTTTGAGATGCTTAAAACAAACATCAAACTAGCAAAGGTTAAAATATATTTCATTCTATGAATTTTGTAAATGCTATAAATACGGGTGTAAATTAAGCTTATTCATCCATAATTGAAGTTAAGAGATTCATAAACTCGAGAATATATCCTCTAATCAAATAATGTAGTATAGCTAAATAAGTTTTACACTTGGCCATTCAAATGCTAAAATCGGATAAAACATAAGGCAATTATAGCTTTTTATGCTATTCAATTATAAAAAGTCTTATTCAGAATTATTCATTTACCAAGGAGTTTGGTTTCCAGCTCTCTGATTTTACCTCTCTGAATTGCCAGCTGCCCTTTCAAATCTTTCTGTTCCTTTATAAGTTCTTCTAGTCTTTGTTCAGAATCTTTTAGCTTATTTCTTCCTACTCTTGTTTCTTGAGTAAGCTCATGATACATACTTTTCCATTTCTTCATGACCACTACTCCCAAAGTACAACCAAGTATAAATGGAAGAATCCACCATAACCACCAGGTACTACAAAAGTCAGTAAAAATATTTAGGCTTATTAAGTTCGTCATGATATTTTATTGTTCTAAAATTTTCAACTCTACTCTACGATTTGCTGCTCTACCTTTGTCTGTTTCATTTGTTTGAATAGGTTTTTGATCACCAAAGGATTCCGTAATAATCTGGTGAGGTTTCACCCCCCTACTCAATAAATAAACTTTTATAATCTGTGCTCTCATGTTTGCCAATTCCAAGTTATATTCTCTACTTCCTGAGTTGTCAGTATGTCCATCAATTTTTAGCTTTTCAGATTTTTCGATTACTCGAATAGCAAGCTTATCTAGATATTCTTCTACTTCAACGTCAGCTAATTTATTTACGGAGTTAACTGGGAAATAAATCAAGATTTTGTCATCAATCTCTTTAATCTTTTCACTCACTGTAACTAGACGAATGTTTGCCCCAGGAATTTTGCAATCAAAATTATATTTCACATTAATCAAACTATCAGATTCTAATTGAAATTTTGATTCATCTAAACCCATAAACTTTGACAATGCTTCTGCTCTGGCCATACCAAGATTGCCATACTCACTTTGATTTTCTTCCTTATTATGATATAGTCCTTTGATTCTGATTTTCGATGTCTCTTCCATTTTTTCCAACAATGAAGATTTATAATTATTCCACTGCTTGGTTACTTTAAGATCAGCAGAAGACCATTCAAAATAATACGGTCCTAAGGTTGGACAAGGAGTTTCACTTTCTGATGCAACTATATTTGGTGCAAGTTTATCTGGATGATCGCTTCCGCAAATATTTGAAATTGAACAATATCCAACTCCTAATAGTAACCACAGCAAGATTAAAATGTAACGCAACCCTTTGCTTGTTTTAGAGATTAATTTGATTGGCTTGTAATTTAATCAATTATCGAAAACTGATTACTGAATTCTGTCTATTAGATTTTGAAGGATTCAAAAATAACCAACCAAAACTGTTTACCTTCTTTGAATTTCTAACACAATATGTAGATCTAAGAATATACAATTGTGCTAATCAACCATCACGAAATCCCACTTCTCAAACCTTGCCTCGTCTTAATTCTTGGGATATTGGTAGGAGAAATTGTATCACCTCCTTTTCGGGTATCTTCGATTTTAATTTATGCGATTATATTTTTCTTAGGCCTACAATTGGTTTCCAAGATAAGCCATGAACATTCTTTTAGAAGTTTCATAGTTCTACTTTTAATCTCTTGTTTGGGTATTTGTTTAGTCCAAGAAAGAAGTCCTGTGACAAGATCATTGCCTTATGATATAACAGCAGAGTCCTTTACAATCAGGGTGGAGAAATTACTGCCCAACAAAAATCACAAAAAACTTGTTGGCAGCATTTTATCTTATCAAAACGAGGATTCAGTTTTTGTCCATTCCAAAGGAAAGGTGCTGGTCTATTTTGAAGGTGCAAAAACTGACACAAGTATCATGGTTGGAAACGAATATTATATTAGTGGTAATTTATCTCAGATTTCCCAAGTTCCCAATCCCTATGCTTTTGATTATTCTTCCTACTTAAAAAAGGAAAGAATTTACCATCAAGTCTTTGTCAAAAAGAAAGCTTGGCAATTTATAAGAACTAATAGAAAATCACTTCTTCACAGTATTGTGCATAAGCTACAAGTACACTTTAAGGAAATTATCAATCGGAATTTTGCTGACGTATCAAATAGAGCATTGGTTATGGCAATGGTCTTAGGAGATAGAACTGAACTTGGTGAAAATCAAAAAGAATTGTTTATTAATACGGGAGCTATTCATGTTCTTGCTGTTTCAGGTCTACATGTTGGGATATTGGCACTATTCATTTCATTTATATTTAAGCTCTTAGATAAGATCATAAGTATTCCCAAACTAATACAAGGACTCGTTGGTATTTTTACTTTGTGGTTGTTTGCAATGATCACAGGCGCCTCATCTGCTGTATGTCGTGCTGCTTTAATGTTTAGCATGTTCTATTTATCTCGAGATATCCTACATCGGCATGTTTCAATTTACAACATCATATTTGGGTCTGCATTCATACTTCTTCTCTATGAACCAATGCAAGTTTTTAAAGTTAGTTTTCAATTTTCATACTTAGCAGTCCTTAGTATTGTTTTCTTTTATCCGTTTGTCAACAATTGGCTAAATTCAAAATTTATGATTGCCAATTATTTTTGGTCATCTATTGCTATTGGGATTTCTGCGCAGGTATTGGTCTTTCCTATCAGTATTTTTTATTTCAACAAATTCGCAAGTTCATTTTTTATCACTTCGATTTTTGTGGTTCAGTTGGCTATGATCATTTTGGTCGTGACACTGTTGATCTTGATTTTTGATTCATTTGGTCTTTCATTAATCTCTGACACTATTTTATCTCCTATATGTAATTGGGTTCTGTCTATTTTTCAACAATCAATCTCAAAAGTGCAGGCCTTGCCTTATAGTTATATCGACAATATCTGGATAGACAGAATTCAGCTGATAGTTATTTATATTGCTTTGGCTTTTCTGATGCTGCTTATTAAGTGTAAGAAAATCAAATACCTCTTGGTAATTTTTGCTTGTTTGTTATTCTACTTCGCCCACAGTAATTACAAATCACATTCTAGTTCAATTCAGCACAAGGCTTATATCTATAAGTCAAGCGATGACTATGTGGATATATTTGTGGGCAATCAATGTTATAGTTTACACACAGATTCAAATGAAGGTGAGGCTTTTGTCTATGGTAGGAATAGACTGGCTCATGATATTCAGGACCACAAGAAATTAGATGAGGCGATAATGCAAAATGCTCTTGAATACAAAAATGGTGTATTGCGATTAGGAGATATATTTCTTGCTTTCGCAAATGAGAAGTCATTTACAGAAGTGAACAAAACTTATGCATACAATTACTTATTGGTCAATAAAGTAAACAATAAGCTAAAAGAGTTTGACCTTTCTCAAATAAGAGATTCAGAAATAATATTGATGGCAAGTTTGCCGCCTTGGAAAAGAAATGAATTTATTGAGTATTGTAGTGAAGCAA
This sequence comes from uncultured Saprospiraceae bacterium, assembly GCA_938033975.1. Taxonomy (GTDB): domain Bacteria; phylum Bacteroidota; class Bacteroidia; order Chitinophagales; family Saprospiraceae; genus JAHDBF01. Next base: position 5,882 of record CALHKJ010000198.1, read on the forward strand.
ACTTAAACTGCTTTGATATTAAGAAACAGGGAGCAAAGGAAATCCTGTTCTAGTTTTCCTTATTTGCCAATTGCCCACAAGCAGCATCAATATCTTTACCTCGGCTTCTTCTGAGGGTACAAGTAATATCTTGCCTTTTCAGATAATCCATAAAGTCTTCAATCCTTCCACTATCAGATTTTGAAAATTCAGAACCATCAATCGGATTGTATTCAATGATATTTACTTTAACTGGAAAACGCTTGCATAACTTACTCAAGTTTTTGGCATCTTGAATGGAGTCATTGAATCTTTGGAATGCAATATACTCGTAACTTATTTTATTCTTAGTCTTCTGATAAAAGTATGCCAGTGCATCCATCAGATTGTCAAGATTATTTGTTTCATTAATCGGCATGATGGAATCACGTTTTGTGTCATCTGCTGCATGTAAGGAAAGTGCCAGATTAAATTTGACTTCATCATCTGCCAATTTCATAATCATCTTAGCAATTCCTGCGGTACTTACTGTGATACGTCTTGGAGACATATTGAGTCCATCTTTACCTGTGATCAACTCAATACTTTTCATAACATTCTTATAAGCTAAAAGTGGCTCACCCATACCCATGTACACAATATTGCTTAAAGGCTTATCAAAATGCTCAAGCGATTGTTCGTTGACCATAGTCACTTGATCATATATTTCTCCAGGATCAAGGTTCCGCATTCTTTTCATTTTACCTGTAGCGCAAAAACTACATGTAAGGCTACAACCTACCTGTGAAGAAACACAGACTGTAAATCTATTATCTCGTTCGACGGGGATTAATACTGATTCGATTAAATGCTCATCATGTAATTTGAATCTGGTTTTGATGGTACCATCATTACTTTTTTGAATCAGGTTTGTTTTGATTCTATTGATCGTGTAATGCTTGGAAAGATTTTCTCTGAGAGTCTTTGACAAATTGGTCATTTCGTCAAATGAGTTGGCTCCCTTTTCCCAGAGCCACTGATATATTTGTTTTCCAGCAAATGGCTTGGCGCCATGTTCTGCTACAAGCTCAATGAGTTGAGCTTTGTCTAATAAACGTATATCTTTTAGTGTATTGATCTGTTCTGTTGATTTTAATGATCAAAATCAACCGGTAACAATAGTTCCGATATTTTCTCCTTCAATAATTTTGGCAAGATTTCCTTTTTCATTGATATCGAAAACTACAATTGGGAGGTTGTTTTCTTGACATAGTGTGAATGCAGTCATATCCATTACTCCTAAACCACGAGATATTACTTCTGCGAAAGATATACTTTCGAACTTTTCTGCATCGGGGTTTTTGAGAGGATCCTTATTGTAAATTCCATCCACACGAGTTCCTTTGAGGATAACATCTGCACCAATTTCATTGGCTCTTAATGCAGCTGCAGAATCTGTAGTAAAATAAGGACTACCTGTTCCGGCAGCGAATATTACCACTCTACCTTTTTCAAGATGTCTGATCGCTCTTCTTTTGATATAAGGTTCTGCAATTTGTACCATTTGCACCGCAGAGATCAATCTTGTGAAAACATCATAACTTTCTAGGACTGATTGTAGAGCAAGACCATTTATGCATGTAGCAAGCATGCCCATATAATCCCCTTGTACTCTTCCAATGCTATTTTCTTTAGCATTTAAACCTCTGAAGATATTTCCACCACCAATCACGATGGCGACTTCAATTCTTCTATCTACAAGATTTTTTATTTCCTCAGCGTAGTGTTTGAGTTTATTAGAATCAATTCCAAAACCCTCCTCACCCATGAGTGATTCGCCGCTAAGTTTAAGAAGTACTCTTTTGTATTTGTGAATCATAAGGCTTCTTTGTGCATAGATACAAAAAAGCGGTTAAAATTTTTAACCGCTTTCATTACTTATATTTTATATAGAGTTAGCTTAACCAACTGCTACTCTTTTGAATTCGACTACATCTGCACCTTCACTAAATTCAGCGATTGCTGCTTGTACACTTTTGCTATCGTCCAGCGCATAATTCTGATTTAACAGGCAATGTTCCTTATCTAATAGTGTGTTATCTGCTACGAATCTCTCTAACTTTCCAGGAAGAATCTTATCCCAAATCTTCTCAGGCTTACCTTCAGCTTTCAATTCTTCTTTGATCTTATCTGCAGCAGCATTCATTACTTCTTCAGTAAGTTGAGTCTGACTGACATACTGCGGTACATTTAAGAGATGCTTACCAAGACGCTCTCTTTCCTCATTTTCAATTTTCACTTGGTTTTGATATGCTTCAGTCTCCTTAGCAATGTAATCAGCTTCAAACTGATTGTAATGCAAGATAGAAGGGCTCATTGCAGCAATGTGCATTGCCATTCCTTTGAAAAACTGATCTGCACCGTCTTTACCTCCGTCTTTGTAAGATACCAAGACACCGATCTTAAAACCTGCGTGAATGTAGGAAGCGATATTCTCACCTTCTAAAGTTTCATAACTAGCAACTTCTATCTTCTCTCCGATTTTTCCAGTATAGTCTATCAATTTATCTGCAACTGTTGCGTCCTCTAAGGGAAGAGCAAGAAGTGCTTCTTTGTCTGCAGGAAAATTTTCTAAGGCTAAGTTAGCTATGCTTCTAACGAAGGTTTGGAAGTCCTCGTTTTTAGCTACGAAATCTGTTTCGCAACTAACACTAACTACTATTCCTTTCGTATTATCTCCATTAGTAGCAGCTATCACCACTCCTTCATTCGCTTCTCTATCTGCTCTTTTAGCAGCCACTTTCTGGCCTTTCTTTCTAAGGTAATCTATTGCGCCTTCTATATCTCCACCAGATTCAGTAAGGGCTTTTTTGCAATCCATCATTCCAGCTCCAGTCTGATCTCTTAATGCTTTTACGTCTGATGCTTTAATGCTCATGTTTATGAATATTTAACTGTTATTAATGTTGTTATTGTTTCTTCATGTTTTCTCTATCCTTCAATCCTTCTTTGATACAACCAGTCAAGTATTTTGTAATCATACCGATTGATTTTGCTGCATCATCATTTGCAGGAATAGGATAATCGATTGTATTAGGGTTTGAGTTTGTATCAACCATAGCAAAAATCTTAATTCCTAATTTTTTTGCTTCAGCGATAGCGATGTGCTCATAGTGAGTATCAACAACAAAAATTGCGTTAGGCAATCTGTTGATGTTTGCGATACCACCCAATACTTTTTCAAGCTTGTTTCTTTCTCTAGTAAGAGTCAATCTTTCCTTCTTAGTGATACTAAGATTCGTGTCGCCCAACATTTTGTCAATGTTGTTCATCTTTTTGATTGATCTTTTGATAGTAGAAAAGTTGGTCATCATTCCTCCCAACCATCTTTCAGTTACATAAGGCATAGCTACACCTCTAGCTTCTGCAGAAACGATTTCTTTTGCTTGTTTTTTTGTAGCAACAAACATGATTTTCTTTCCTTGCTTAGCCATTTGCTTCATCACATCACCAGCTTCTACAAGCTTGTCTGATGTTCTGTTCAAATCGATGATGTGTATTCCTTTTCTTTCTTGGAAGATATAAGGTAACATCTTTGGATTCCATTTTCTTTTCAAATGTCCAAAGTGTACTCCTGCATCCAATAATTCGTTATATGTAGGTACGTTCATTTTCTAAATAATTTTTGAAATAATTGAATAAGGAGATTAACGCTTTGAGAACTGGAAGCTCTTTCTTGCCTTTGGTTTACCAAATTTCTTTCTCTCCACTTTTCGCGCATCTCTTGTCAAATATTTTTTATCCTTAAGAGGTTTTCTATTGTCAGCATTTACTTTTACCAATGCTCTAGAAATTCCCAATCTGATTGCTTCAGATTGTCCTTTGAATCCACCACCATTTACATTTACTTTCAAGTCGTATTTATTATCCAGCTCAAGAGTTGTAAAAGGATCTGTGATATTGAATTGTATTGCTTCTTGCGGGAAGTATTCTTTAAAGTCTTTTCCATTAATTATGTACTTACCTGACCCTTCAGTAAGATATACTCTTGCAACAGAAGCTTTTCTTCTTCCTATTGTATTAATTACTTCCATGTTATAGTTTTAACTCTTTAGGATTTTGAGCTGCATGTGGGTGCTCGTTACCTGTATAAATAAATAGTTTCTTAATCTGTGCTCTTCCAAGCTTTGACTTAGGGATCATTCCTCTAACTGCTTTTTCTACAATATCAGTTGGTTTTTTAGCCAACATCTCCTCAGCAGTTCTTTTCTTCTGACCTCCTGTGTAACCAGAATATCTTTGGTAAACTTTGTCTTTCATTTTGTTGCCTGTAAATCTTACCTTATCAGCGTTCAAAACGATTACATAATCACCTGTATCGATATTCGGTGTATATGATGGTTTGTGCTTACCTCTCAATACCATAGCAATCTTGCTGCACATACGTCCAACAACTTGCCCTTCAGCATCGATTACGTGCCAGTCTCTTTTGATCTCAGAAGGCTTGGCTGTAAGCGTTTTATAACTTAATGTTTTCACGAAAAAAAATTTATTTAGTGGATTAAAACACCGCTTTTCTTGAGCGGATGGCAAAAGTATGTTTTCTGACCTTGATAGGCAAGCTTTTTCAGCTAATATTTCAAAAGAGTACGTATAACTCCTTGATTATCAGTGTTTATTTCGCATAATTTCTGAAGAAACAATGGTTTGGAAGCTAAATTTGAGGTGAATTTAGAGCTAGTTTGGATCCATTTAGTGCTGCATACTCCACTCATAGGTGGTTCCTCCACCCAAGAAGCAATGACAAGAAAATCCTTCTAAAGAATTATCAATTGGGTTATAGTCAACATATCTGATTAGGTGAGGAGTATTGGGATGATTTGCATAATACCTGATAATACCTTCAGTTGATTGAAAACTGAAGCTAACTTCATCTGTTATTTCTGGATTATCAAGAACAATTGAAAATGTTGAATCAGCTACACTTTCTATGATGAATTGAGCTGAATGAGTACTAACATTAGAATCCTGTCCATCTTGATAACTAGTTCTGGTGACCATAATTTCATGGGTACCTATTGCATCAAACATGCTTTCAGCTTCTTCTATTACTTCAGGTTCTTGCTCCACCAATGGTTCTTCCATGGGAGTACAAGACAAAGTGAAAAGAAAAAGTATGAAAACAAAATTTCGCATATTCTAATTTATTACTAATTGCAGTAAGAAGCAACATACTGAAAGGCCTTATCAAAGCCTAGTTCTGCAGAAGCCCTAACATCTGCACAAGCTCTATCATTTTGACCCAGCTTAGCGTAGGCATTCGATCGATTGAAAAGTGCTTCTGCATGTTTTGGATTCTTCGCAATAAGGGCGTCAAGACTTTTCAAAGTTTCACCATATGAGCTTGCATTAAAATGACAGATGCCAGCATTTAAAAAATGACTTTCAACATCTGGTTCCGCCTTACTAAGAGAGGTAAAGGCATTTGCAGCAGCTGGATAATCTTTGGTCTTGATTCCAATATTTGCGACATTTTTTAAAGAGGCGACATGCATTGGATCTATTTGTAGGGCAGCTCGGTAATCACTTAAGGCTGCCTCGGTATTTTCCAACTTGGAGTAATTAAGGGCTCTGTTATAATATCCTTCTATCGATGGCTCTGCATCTACATAAACATTAAAATCATTAATTGCCTTTTCATACTTTTCCAACTTACTGAATGACATCGCTCTATAGTACAAAGCTTTAGGGTATTCGGCATTCAAATCATATGCTAATGTGAATGAGTTTGCTGCATCGATATACTTCTTTAACTTGTAGTAGCATACTCCAGCATTATAATGTGTTTTGGAGTTTTCTGGATCCAATTTTGCCGCTTCGGCAAAATCCTGGATGGCTTTATCCAGATTTTCATCCAACATCTGAATGTAACCTCTATAGTAATATGCATCATATATTTCCGAGTCATACTTGATGGCGCGAGAAAAATCCACAAGGGCATCCTTATAATTTTTCTTCTTCATCTTAACATAACCTAAATAATAGTGAGCTTTTGCATACTCAGGTGTGATAGTTACCGTCTTGCTGAAGTCAGCTGCGGCAGCATCATAATTTTTTAATCTCAGACTCGCAGTCCCTCTATTATAATAAGCTTTATCATAGTTTGGATCAGCTTTTATTGCATTCCCATAATCGATAATTGCTCCTTCATAATCCTTTTGCTTTATCTTTTCTACTGCAGCGTTGTATGCTTTTATGCAATCAGCATTCTGAGCATATACTATTGGCATAGAAATCAATAAAATCAGGGATAATTGTAATAACTTCATGGACGAATTTTTTAATTGCAAATATACTCTTTAACGCTAGTCAACCATTAATAGGTATGCTTGTTAATGAATTTATACTTTTGCATGTAAACTTTAACCGATCGAAAAGAAATTAGATACAAACTTGGACCCCACAGCTTCCTCGAGGAAGTTGGACCATATTAAGCTTGCCTTTGAGTCTTCTATAGAAAAATCAAAAATTGATAGACGCTTTAGGTATGAGCCATTCTTATCTCCCCTTCCGGCAAATGTCAATGGTTGTCCTAGAATATTCGGTTCAAAGGAGATGAAGTATCCAATTTGGGTGTCTAGCATGACAGGTGGAACAGCTTTGGCCAATAAGATAAATAAAAGCCTGGCCGCAATGTGTGGTAAGTATGGTCTTGGAATGGGTCTTGGGTCTTGTAGACAACTTTTACACAGTGATGAATATCTTCAAGATTTTATGGTTCGAGATTTGATGCCTGGGCAACCTTTGTTTGCTAATCTTGGTATAGCACAAGTGGATGAGTTGATAGCAGAAGATGCCTTAGACAAAATTGATAAGCTCCTGAGTAAACTTTCTGCTGACGGATTGATTATACATGTCAATCCTTTGCAAGAGTGGCTACAACCAGAAGGAGATAAAATTCACAAAGCTCCTATTGATACGATAAAAACACTTTTACATAAAGTAGACTACCCCATCATTGTCAAAGAAGTAGGTCAGGGATTTGGCAAAGAAAGCATGGAAGCATTGCTCAGTCTCCCACTTGAAGCTGTAGATTTTGCATCAAATGGTGGGACTAATTTTTCAAAAATAGAATTGTTTAGATCTGACCCTATCAAGCAAGAAGTGTATGAGCAAATTTCAAATTTGGGACATGATGCTTATACTATGTTAGAATGGAGTAATGACTTGATTGAAAGTGGATCCAAAGTAAAGGCAAAACAGCTAATTATTTCAGGAGGAATTAAGAACTTTCTTGATGGCTATTACTTTGTAGAATCTTCAAAACTTCAAGCAACTTATGGGATGGCTTCAGGATTTTTAAAATATGCACTTGAAAGTGATGAAGAATTAGATCAATTTGTGCAACTTCAACTTGAAGGCTACGATATGGCTCAGGCTATGTTGAGAATAAATCAATAATGAAAGACGACAATCAAAAGAAAATAAGCGGATTCTCTTCTATGAGGAAGAGAGACAAGATAAAGTGGATTGCAAAGAATTTCTTTAAAGATCCAGAGGTTGTAATCAAGGAACTATCTAGTTACTGGCATAGTAATGATGAACAACAAAAAATATTGGATGGCTTTAGTGAAAATACTATCAGTAATTTTCCAATGCCTTTTGGAGTAGCTCCAAACTTTCTGATTGATGGAAAGACCTATTGTGTCCCGATGGTAATAGAAGAGAGTTCTGTTGTAGCAGCAGCTTCTGCTGCTGCAAAGTTCTGGATGGAACGTGGAGGTTTTAAAACAGAAATTGTAGACACAAAAAAACTTGGTCAAGTACATTTCTTCTGGTACGGGGATAGGCAGGATCTTTTTGAAAATTTCGTGAATGCGAAAATCAAATTGATGGAAGACACCAATGAGATTGCTTCCAACATGAAAAAGAGAGGTGGTGGAATTTTAAACTTAGAGTTATTAGACTTTACTGAAAAGAAAAACAACTACTACCAAATTAAAGCATCCTTCGAAACATGTGATTCGATGGGAGCAAACTTCATTAATACTTGCTTAGAACAGTTTGCTAAATCCTTAAGTAGTTTCTATCAAGAATTGACAGGTCAAGATGATTGTATAGAAATCATCATGAGTATTCTTTCTAATTATACACCTGAATGCTTAGTCAAAGCTTGGGTTGAGTGTCCAATTGAAGAATTGGGTGATTTTAAAAATGGAATGACGGCAGAGATATTTGCCAGAAGGTTCAACGATGCAATCGAAATTGCAGAAATTGATACTTATAGAGCTACGACTCATAATAAAGGTATCTATAATGGTATTGATGCTGTAATAATAGCAACAGGCAATGATTTTAGAGCCATAGAATCTTGTGGGCATACTTATGCAGCTGAAGGAAGCTATTCTAGCCTATCCCATTGCAGCATTGAAGATGGAATATTTAAATTTTGGCTGGAGGTTCCTATGGCTATAGGAACTGTAGGAGGTCTCACAAGTCTTCATCCAATAGCAAAAAGAAGTCTAGAGTTATTGGAGAACCCGACCGCAAAAGAACTTATGAGCATAGTAGCATCCACAGGTTTGGCTCAAAACTTTGGAGCTATTAGGTCATTGATTACCACAGGCATCCAGCAGGGTCATATGAAGATGCATCTTCAAAATATACTAAGACACCTTGAAGCCTCCGAAGAAGAATATGAAAAAGCAAATTTGTATTTTAAAGATAGAGTAGTATCTTTCGGCTCCGTTAGGAATTTCCTCAAACTAAACCGACAAACGATCTCCCAAACCGATTAATAGGGACGAATTATTGAATTCTTATGTGAATTCAGAACAGAAAACAAAACTGAGTTATCGCTACAGAACATTTTGGACGAGGAAAATTGCTACTCACTGGAGAGTATGCCGTACTAGATGGTGCTAAATCTTTAGCGCTCCCCTCCAAACTCGGCCAAAAATTAATAATTACCAATCAAAGAAGCTCAGATTTAAGTTGGAAAAGCTTTGATACCAAAGATAATTGCTGGTTTGAAGCAAAAATATCGTTTTACGACTTCTCAGTACTAAAAACCACAAACGACAAGCAAGCTGCCTATCTCACCAAGTTATTCAAGGGTGCAGTCAGGCTAAATTCAGATTTTCTTTCCAAATGGAGTGGCTTTAAGGTTCAAACAAAATTGCAATTCCCTCTTACATGGGGTTTGGGTTCTAGCTCTACTCTTACACATCTTGTGGCAAAATGGGCTGATGTGAATCCATTGTTATTACATTTTGAGGTTTCAAATGGATCAGGTTATGATGTTGCAGCAGCTGGAGTTGATCTCCCTATTACCTATCAATTGGTTGATGACCAGATCAGCTTTTCAGAAATAGATATTGATTGGCCATTTGCTGATAATTTGTACTTTGTCCATCTCAACAGAAAGCAAAACTCTGATGCAGGTATCAAGTACTATCTAAAAAATGGAAAGAATAGAAAGCAACTTGCTAAAGATCTTAGTTCAATAACTGAAGAAATCATTGATTGCAGCTCTCTAAGTTCCTTTGAGAAATTGTTATTAGCACATGAAGAAATGGTTTCAAAAAGCTTAACGCTATCTCCAATGGGCAAGGAATTTTTCTCTGATTACTGGGGAGCTATCAAATCATTAGGAGCATGGGGAGGAGACTTTGTTATTGCGACAAGTAATAGAGGTCCAGCAGAAACAAGAGCCTATTTCAAGAAAAAAGGCTACAATACCTTCCTACATTTTTCAGAACTATTCGATTTTCAGGAAATACCATCAAAAGTTTAGCATTTCTGCTTGATTTTAGCCCACTTGTATTACAAATTATTATAATATATTATTCCTCATAGCTACTTAAGTATTAACTTTGCGGCATGAGAAACTCTACATTGAAGGTATACAATAGCCTCACAAGAAATAAGGAAACATTCAAGCCTATTAATGAAGGTTATATAGGTATGTACGTTTGTGGACCGACAGTCTACAATGATGTTCATTTAGGTAACTGCAGAACCTTTGTTTCATTTGATATTATTTATAGGTATCTTTTATATTCTGGTTACAAGGTTAGATATGTTAGAAATATTACTGATGTAGGTCATCTCTTAGATGATGGAGAAGATAGGATATTGAAAGGAGCGCGATTGGAACAATTAGAGCCAATGGAAATTGTACAAAAATACACCAATGGCTTCCATAAGATGATGACCATCTTCAATACGAAAAAACCAAGTATTGAACCAAGAGCAACGGGGCACATTATTGAGCAAATTGAAATGGTACAAGATATCATTGATAATGGATATGGATATGAAAAGAATGGATCCGTATACTTTGATACGGTCAAGTTTGCAAATGAGGGAAAGGGTTATGGAAAGTTGTCAGGAAGAGTGATTGAGGATTTGCTTTCAGAAACAAGAGACAATCTTAAAAATCAAAGTGAGAAAAATCATCCTTCAGACTTTGCGATATGGATGAAAGCTGCTCCTGAACATATCATGAAATGGAACAGTCCGTGGTCAGTTGGTTTTCCAGGATGGCATCTCGAGTGTTCAGCCATGAGTACAAAGTATCTAGGAAAAACTTTTGATATCCACGGAGGTGGAAATGATCTTAAGTTTCCACACCACGAAAATGAAATTGCACAAAACATGGGAGCATGTAGTTGTCAACCTGCCAATTATTGGTTACATACAAACATGCTATTGATGAATGGTCGTAAAATGTCAAAAAGTGACGGCAACACCATTTCTCCAGAAGAACTTTTTACAGGAGATAGTCCTCACGTAACGAAAGGTTTTTCTCCAATGGCCGTGAAATTCTTTTTCCTACAATCACATTATAGTTCACCAAATGACTTGACCAATGATGCATTGATTGCTGCAGAAAAAGGATACAAAAGATTGATGCAAGCCTATAAAACTCTTACTGGTTTGACCACTGCAGGAAATGGAAATAGTCTTGATGCAGAATTCAACGATATGATGGAAACTGCTTTTAATGATATGGACGATGATTTTAATACACCAAAAGCATTATCAAGATTATTTGAGTTGGTTACAAAAATCAATAGCTTGAAGGAAGGTCATATTGATATCAACCAATTAAGTGCAGAAGCTTTAGAGAATTTAAAGAAACATTTTAGTGCATTCTTGTTTGATATTTTTGGGTTACTAGATGAGCAAGAAGCAGGTGGAGGAAACTCACAAGCATTGAATGGTCTGATGGACTTGATCATTGATATTAGAAAGTCTGCTCGAGAAAACAAAGATTGGACGACTGCAGATAAAATAAGAGATAAATTAAAAGAGTTAAGTATTGAGGTGAAAGACGGGAAGGAGAAAACTGGTTGGATAATAAACTAATACAATGAAATATTTACCTAAGTACTTGATGGCGTTTTTTGCGATTTGCTTAATCTATTCTTGTGGATCAGATGGAGCGACAGCATCAAAACCAAAATCAGAAAATAAAGCTACTCCAAAAACAGTAAAAATTCCTGCCTTTGTTACAGATTCAGCTTTTGCATATATAGAAAAACAACTATCGTTTGGTCCAAGAGTGCCGGGAACAGAAACGCATGCTGCTTGTAAAGATTGGTTGGTTACAAAGTTTAAAAGTTTTGGAGCAGAGGTTATTGAACAAGATTTCGAAGCAAGTTTTTACACAGGCACAAAAGCTGCCTCGACAAATATCATTGCACAGTTTAATCCTAAGATGAGTAAGAGGATTATACTTGCTGCTCACTGGGATACAAGAATGTTTGGAGACAAAGATGAAGATCCAAACATGAGAGATAAACCTATTCCAGGTGCTGATGATGGAGGGAGTGGTGTTGGTGTCCTTTTAGAGATTGGAAGATTACTACAAGAGAATCCAATTGATATGGGGATAGACATCATTCTATTTGATGCAGAGGATCAAGGTAAGTCTGGAGATGGTCCTGCTACATATTGGTGTTTGGGTTCACAATATTGGTCAAAAAACAAACACAAAAGCAGCTATCAAGCTCAATATGGAATACTCTTAGATATGGTTGGTGCTAAAAAACCAACTTTCGGACAAGATGAGTATTCACTTCAATATGCAGGTCCTCAGGTAAAGAAGCTATGGACCTTAGCTCAAAGAATGGGTTACTCCGATATGTTTGTCAATCAAAAGACTAGTGGACTGGTTGATGATCATGTGTTTGTAAATACAATTGCAAAAATTCCTATGTTAGATATCATAAATAGATCTACCAATACAGAATCTTCTTTCCAAAAATGTTGGCACACCCACTGTGATGATATAAGTGTTATTGATAAAAGAACACTGAAGGTTGTGGGACAAGTTGTGACAGCTGCCATTTACAAAGAATCAATTGGTACTTTTTAAAAAATAACAATAAACATGAAGCAAATTTTTACACTTTTGATTGTTCTAAGCTTATCAATTGTAAGCTATGGACAAACATTTAAAAACACGCCTTTGATTTCTAAGAGAACTGCAACTTGGTGTCCAAACTGTGGTACCTGGGGTTGGGATTTTAAAACCGCTCTTTTAGAAGAAATATCATCAGATCAGGCAACATTTGTCGCTCTTCATTTTAGTGGAGATTTATTAAATGAAACAAGTAAGGTGATCAGCGATAATTTAGGTGGATTTGGACAGCCATCATTTTTCTTAAACAATACTAACCTTAATGTATCTAGTGGCAATTGGCAAACACGTTTAGAGGAATTAAAAGCAAGTGTCGAAACAATGAATGCTGAGATACCAGGATTTGGTATAGAACTTCATGGATATTTGGGTGAAGCTACAAATGAAGTTGTTACCGAAATTTCACTACATGTAAATGAAGCAGCTGAAGGTGAATACTACTTAGGTACCTACTTAGTAATTGATGATTTTATTCATAATCAAGCTGGTAATTCTTCTATGGCTTCACACAGTAAACTTCTTGTAGAGGAATTTAGTGGAAACATCTTTGGTAGAGAAATTGGTAATGGACCAATCTTAGAAGGAGTCATGGATTTTAGTATCAGTTCAACGTTTGAAACTGCAATTGAAGGACCAACTGATGTATTGGTTGTCATTTGGCAGAAGGTCGACGAAACTTATTCGATAGTAAACACAGCTGTGGTAGAAAATGTGGAACTTCTTTCAAACAACGATAATCACGATTGGGTAACAGAAGCTAAATCGTATTATGCTCAAAATGCCATAAATGTAAGTCTCCAAAGTGAAGAAATTATTGGTGAATACAAGATCAATATTATCAACACAAATGGACAGATAGTTAGAACTGTTTCAAATAACAGCTTTGAAAATAATTTAGAACTACAAATAGATGCAAGCCTAATTCCAAACGGAAATTACTTTATCAATATGGTTTCTAGTAAGGGAATTTGGTCAGATAAAGTTGTTGTTGTCAGATAGAAAATATAAAATTCACACTAAAAAAGCTATGGCCATTTGGTCATAGTTTTTTTTTATGCAAGCATTTGATTATTATTACTTTTATCATAATAATCAAATGAAAAGAAAATCTAAAATTGGATTGCCACCTGGTGAAGTTATTTTTACAGGTAATCAAAAGGTAGAGAAGGTGAACATTCATTACCTTAAGTATAATTCTGAAAGTATTTTTGATATTATACTTAGTAATCATGCTGAAATAAAATTCGCAAATGATGCTTCTACTGTTGATTGGTACGATATAAGAGGAATTCATGATGAGGAATTAATAAAAGCAATTGGAAGTAGATTTGATATCAATTCACTGGTGCTTGCAGATGTTGTAGATCCCTTACAAAGGCCTATTTTAGAAGAATATAAATCTGGAGTCTTTCTTATTCTTAAATCTATATCTTTTGATAAATCTAAATTTAAAATTCAAGTAGAACATATTGGTCTCTATTTTGGGTTGGACTTTATTATCACCTTTCAAGAAGATCATAGCGATGTATTTGAAACTGTAAGAAAGAGGATTCATAACAATAAAGGATTGGTGAGATCAAAAAAAGCAGATTATCTCGCATTCGCTCTTATTGATAACATTTTGGATCAGCAATTTGTAGTTAGTGATTTACTGCAAGAAGAAATTGAAAGACAAGAGGATATGATTTTAGAGGGAGCAAAAACCGAAAGCAAACAAAATATTCATTTCCTGAAAAAGGAAATGATAAAAATGCAAAAAAGTATTACACCTCTAAGAGAAGCTTTGTCAAGGTTGAGTAGAACTGAAAATCAATTTATAGATAAAAAAAATAGAATTTATTTTAGAGATCTGCACGATATGGTAATCCAAGTTAAGGATAGAGTAGAAAATCAAAGAGATTATCTAAATGGCCTTCAAGATCTTTTACTTTCTGAGATTAGTTTCAAAATGAATGAAATCATGAAAGTGCTCACCATTATAACAACAATTTTTGTTCCCTTATCATTTTTAGCTGGATTGTATGGAATGAACTTTGAAAACATGCCAGAGTTAAAACAACAAAATGGATACTATTATTTGCTAGGGTTTATGCTCCTTTTAGTAGTCGCATTTTGGGTCTATTTTAAGAAAAAAAAGTGGCTATGATTTAAACATGTGGTTGCATAGTCTTCATTAAATTCGCGTCGAAAAGTGCCAAGCCCTTTGGATTTCATAAGCTTTATAGGTAATTTACCTACAAAGAGATTAGGTAATTAAGCTGATTTATTTCCTTTCTTTTAATATCAAATTTGTAACTAAAATCCCAACGATGGATAATGAAAATAAAAATTCAGAATCGAATGTTGCTATAAGCAGAAGAATTATTGGAGGAGATACTCCAATAGTCATTAATGAAATTTCTGATAGATGTTTGTTTACTAGTTTTTATGGAACACTTGATTCTGTAAGAATGAAGAGAGTCGTTGACGGCTTATTGGAAGTTGTCAACCGAAATGATAATGACATTATTATAGTTGATCTTAGTAATATCGATATTATTGATAGTTCCATCGCAGCACATTTAAAGGGACTAAACAAACTTCTCCAACTTCTAGGGATGGAAGTAATATTTTGTGGAATCAAACCAATTGTTGCAAGTAGCATGGTGGCTGCGGGAGTAGAATTAGATAATATTAATGTTGAAAAGAATTTAAAGCGAGCACTTTTACACGTGTATAAAAAACAAGGTCTTAAACTACAAAAATTAAGTACTTGATTGAATTAGAATCATATCGACTTGATTCCGAAAGAGATATTACAGATATTCTCAGATTAATAAGACAAGAAGCGCACACTTGTGGTTATTCCAGATTAGAAACAGAACAGTTTTTACTTGGTATATCTGAAATCGCAACTAATGCTATAAGGCATGCAAGTGATGCAGTTGTTGATTTTTCAATACTCAACAAAGGTGGTATATTAAAAATAGTCGTTTCAGATTCTGGACCTGGCATAGCAAATTTGGACCTAGCAAAAGTTGAAGGTTTTAGTACAATTCATACAAGCCTTGGTATTGGTCTAGTCGTCGCAGAGCGATCTGTGGATCTAATGGATATTAAAACAGAAGTTGGTCAAGGAACGATTATAACCTTAGAAAAACATCGACCCATCGACAAACAAAATGTTGATTATGGTCTTGTAAGTATTTCGGATTCCAAATATGATTTTAATGGTGATCAATATATTATAAAAGAATACAATGGCGATTCAATTTTGGTGGCCCTAATTGATGGACCAGGTCAAGGTTACGATGCTTATGCTATTGCAAATTCTTGTACAAATTATATTGCAAAGCATTACCTAGATCCCATTGATCTGATCCTTGCTAATCTAGATTTTTTAATGAACAATAGCAATGATCAAGTTGGTATCACTGCATCAATCATGAGGATTACGCCTGGGAAAATGATTTACAAAGGTTATGGGGATACTCATGCTTATCTTGTAAAGGATGGTTTTTACCATACTCTAACAAACCAAGGAGGTAGACTAGGTCACTTAAAAAAATATAGAAGTGGAATAAGTGAGTTTTCGTTTGAGGATAAAATTCAAATTATTTTATGTACAGATGGCTTATCTGTTCTTCCTTTAACCAAAACACTTAATGGATCTGCTCAATTCATTGCTAATTCAATATTTGATGAGTTTCATAAACCAAATGGCGACGCATCTATTTTGTGCTTAAAATATCAGCGGTCATGAAAAATGTCACCGAAGGCTTAGAGTTTTTATACCGTTTAGTTGAGCATTTTCCTGATGGTATTATTGTCTTTGATATTGAAGGAAAGGTTACACTTTTAAATAGAGTTGCTTTCAAACAAATGGAGGCTAAGGGTTCGCTTTCAGAGTATATAGAACAGCCCGTTTTAAATCTATTGGGCAATAGTCCTTTGGCAGATAAGGTGAGATCTTGTATAACAGATGGGAGAACCGATTTTGAGTTTGAAGCCTTAAAAATTAATTCGCTATACTTGGATGTTTATGGGAAAAAAATAACAGAGGGGATGTTATTATTTTTATATGATATTACCCACAATATCAAAGCAAAAAATTTGACCTTAAACACTCTAATCCAAGGTCAAGAATTAGAGCGACAACGGATTGCAAAAGAAATTCATGATGGAATAGGACCTAGTCTTTCCACAATTAGACTTGGAATAGATATGGTGTCTACAATAGCAGAGAAAGAAAAAATAAAAAATAAACTTAACACTCTATCTTCTCAGGTTGCAGAAATTGCTGAAGACATTAGAAATATTTCACACGATTTAATGCCATCTAGTTTGCTTGATTTTGGCATCAAGTCAGCTTTAGAGAATTTAGTTGCTAAAATAGAGGAAAACTCTCAGGTAAACATTGAAAAAAATATTCAGATAAAAGATGAGCATCCATTTATGGATCAAAATCAGACTCTAAATATTTATAGAATCACTCAAGAATCAATTCATAACGGCCTTAAGCATGGGAATGCAAATGAGTTTACAATTTCTTTGAGTGAAAAAAACGAAACATTTCATTTAAAAATAGTTGACAACGGAAAGTCAGAAAAAAGTCAACATAAAGCAGGTATAGGATTGAAGAATATGCAAGCAAGAGTAAATAGCATGAATGGAACAATTTCAACAAAGGCTTTAAGGCCTAATGGATTTGAGGTTTATGTAAGAATTCCGTACAAAAATTAAAATATAATGATTGAAGTAGCAATTGTAGATGATCACAAAATGTTCCGGGATGGGGTTAAGGCTATGCTAGAAGCAAGCGAAGGAATTAGCGTATGTTGGACTGCAAGCAATTCAAAAGAAACTTTAGAACAGATTGATACTTCAAAACCAGAAGTAATATTAATGGATATTACATTAGGAACAGAAAGTGGAATTACGCTAACAAAAATAATTCTCGAAAAATTTCCCGATCAAAAGATCATTGCCGTTTCAATGCACTATGAGGATAGTTATATTGTAAAAATATTAGAACTTGGTGCCAAGGGATATTTATTGAAAGATGCTGGTGGTGAAGAAATGGTCAATGCAATAAAGACAGTTGTAAAGGGAGATACTTACTACAGCAATCATGTTTCTCAGGTTCTTATCAAGCATATAACAAGTGGGACAAAGCCTAGTGATAAAAATATTAATATCCCATTGACAAAAAGAGAACAAGAGGTATTAACCCTAATAGCTCAAGAGTACTCTAATCCTGAAATAGCAAAAGAGTTATTTATCAGTATTAGAACTGTTGATACTCATAGGAGAAACTTGCTCGACAAATTACAGGCAAAAAATACAGCAGGCTTGGTAAAGTTTGCTATTAAATTTAACCTAATCGAATTAAAATGATTTTCATTAAGAAAAGCTTATATGCTAAATATGCTTTAGCAGTATTTGTTTTGAGCTCATTTTTTTATCGGCATCAAATTTCAAAATTTCCTTTTCTCGAACAGGGATTTGCTACTTTGAGGTTTATAGCTATGGTGTTTCTGTTTTTACAGACCAGCACTATTTTCTATAGAATTAGAAATAAAATCGAATTTAAAAATTCTGATAACATTATTGCTGCCATATCTAATGCATTTAAAATCATTGTTTACATTTCAATTTTTTTTCTCTTTCTTAGGTACAATGGTGTAAGTCCTATACAATTTTTTACTTCGATTTCTATAGTAGCAGCTGCTATTGCCATAGTATCAAAAGATTATCTTACTTCAATCATTAGTGGATTTTTTATTTCTTTTACGAAAATCATAAATATTGGTGATTACATTTCCATTGGATCCATTAAAGGAATTGTAAAGGAAATAAAGTTGACTAAGTTGTTTTTAGAAAATGATCAGGGAGAATTAATAATATTAGGTAATGAAAAAGTGTTTTTAAGTGATATCGTCAACCATTCTAAATCCAATAAGCGCAGAGTAAGTCTAGAATTTGAATTACAACCTTCTGAATTATATGATATTGAACAGTTGGAAGAATCTCTTAAAAATTCTTTAAGTGAATTTGATGAGCAGATTGTAAGTAATTCATTTTCCCTAAGAATAGACAATATTTTTATTGATAAAATCTGTATTACACTCTTCTATACCCTAGAGAAACTTGAGCCTGCAATTGAAAATGAAATCAGAAAAAAGACTATTCGCAATCTTATAAAGTTGATTCAATCAAAGCAAATATCCAAGTAGGTGATTTACCTAATTTAAAAAATAGGCTTTTCACTCGACACCACAAGGCATTCTTATTCAGAAATTTGAGTAAAATTTATAAGAATGAAAAACTTGAACATTATTTTATTTTGCTTATTATCAACAGCTGTTTATTCTCAAACAATTATTCAAGGAAAAATAGTTGATGATAAAAACAATCGGTTACTTGACGATGTAGAATTGAGCATCTATAGTCTGGAAGAAGATGGATTGGTCACAACTGCCATCTCCAACCAACAAGGTCAATACATTGCTCAGATTCTAGAAGAAGGAAGTTATGTAATTAGGTGCATAAGACAAGCTTACTTTGATTTAGAACTTTTCGTAGATATTGACTCGGAAAATCAAACTTTAGACATCAAGATGTCAAGACAACCAGGCTACGAGTTTGAGGCTACCATCAAAGAATTATTTAGCTACTCTGTAGGTAAATTAGGAAAAGAGTTGAGAAATGTGAAAATTGAAGTTTACAATAACACACTCAATAAGGAGCTATTAGTAATAGAGGACGATCCCGACAATACTTTCAAGGTAAACTTTGAAAGAGGCAATAGATATACGATTCTACTTAGAAAGAAAGGATACTTTGCTAAAAGGATTGAGGTCTATGTTGACATTGAAGATTGTATTCTTTGTTTTGAAGGGCTTGGAACCTATGTCTCTCCCGAAATCGAATCAGCACTTACCAATCAAAATGAAAGAGGAAGTATCATTACAGATATTCCTATGAAAAAAATTATTCAAGATGAAAGCATTGTATTAGACAATATCTATTATGATTACAACAAATGGAATATTCGAAAAGATGCTAGACCATCTCTAGAAAAATTAGTCAACATATTACGCAGGAATCCAATCAAGATTGAGCTGGGTTCCCATACTGACAGTAGAGGCAAGGATGACTACAACTTAGATCTATCACAAAAAAGAGCTCAATCTGTTGTTGACTATGTAGTGTCAAGAGGAATAAATCCATCTCGTATCACCGCACAAGGCTACGGGGAATCTAAATTGGTAAATGCATGCTCTGACGGTGCTGAATGTACTGAAGAAGAGCACCAACTCAATAGAAGAACCGAATTTAAGGTTACTTCCTTTATGGAGGAATCTAACTTTGACAACAAATCATTAAGAGAAATAATTGAGCAAGAAAAAATTAGTGGATCAAGATTGAAGGAGTCAATCTTAATATTTGAAAACAACTAGTTTCTCTAAATGGGTAATTTACCTAGAACAAAAAATACGTTTTTCAGCAGACACACAAGAATTCAATTTACTACAATTTTGACTTATAATAATTATTCATTTTTAACCATTTAATCATGCCAGCAATTAACAAAAAAAATAAAGCAAGTTTAGCTAGAAAAAATGCAGAAGAATTGAAAGCAAAAAAGAAAGCAGGAAGAGATTCTAAAAAAGCAACAATGAGTTCAACTTCTGTCTCTAATAAAAAAGGAAAAAGCCCAATCGGTCAATCTAAGAAAAAGAAATAATTTAAACTTTTAGATATTCAAAATTATGAAAAGAATACTTTTTACAATCGCAACAATAATTTTACTTCAATCTTGCATAAGCAAGAAAAAATATTTGGACCTTGGATATGAACTTGAAGTAACTACAAATGACTTGAGAGCAGCTCAGCATAACTTAGAAAATTGCAAAACTGAAAAAAAGCAATTGACAACACAAATAACTTCAGAAGTCACAAAATTTCAAACAATGAAAGAAACTCGTGACGAAATTGAAAACGCGTTAAGAACACAAATTGCTGATTTGCAGAAGCAAAGAGAACAGCAGTACTCTCAAGTTGGGGATCTTACAGTTCTGTCTAAGTCTGCCAATGAAAATATGAATCAAACAATAAGACAGTTGGAGCAAAAAGATAAATATATCCGCAATCTTATGGATGCAAAATCGAAAGCTGATTCTCTTAACTTAGCTCTAGCTGTAAACCTAAAATCAGTATTGAAGAAAGGGATAGAAGATGAAGATATAGAGGTAAAGGTTGACAAGACAGTAGTCTTTATAAATTTATCTGATAAAATGTTATTCCAATCTGGTAGTTCTCAGCTTACTCCAAGATCTAGTGAGGTATTGTCAAAAATTGCGGAAATCATAAAATCAAGACCGGAGCTAGAATTATTGGTAGAAGGCTATACTGACAATGTCCCAATTAAAAATAGCTGTATTGAAGATAACTGGGATTTGAGTGTAAAAAGATCAGCTCAGGTTGTTAGAACTTTACAAAAAGAATATGGTGTCAATCCGGATAAACTTATCGCAGCAGGTAGAGGTGAATACAACGCACTAGGTGATAACATGACAGCAGAAGGAAAATCATTAAACAGAAGAACTAGAATTATCCTTATGCCTAAACTCAATCAATTTTACGATTTACTAAAACCTCAAACGGTTAACTTAAACTAGAAAAACAATAACATTAAGAATTATGGTGATCCCTTCACTATCTCCAACCTCTTATGAGGTTCGGAGATAGTAGGGTCACTTTCAAAATTAATGATAAAAAATATAATGACCCTACTGCTATCTAAGACTTGTACTAAGTTAGGATAGTAGAGGGTCATTTCTTTTTATTGATATATCTTGTAGTATGTAACCCACAGCTCACTCTTTGAGCCTCATTGTATCTAAAAATAAAATAGTCATATGATTGCACTTATGTCACAATTTGGTAGCTCAATTAATTTCATCTGCATCGTAGGCCTCTTGGCCGTTTGTGCAAGTGTTATTCTCAAAAAACTAAAGCAACCCAAATTAGTTGCATACATACTGATAGGAGTGCTAATAGGTCCTTTTTCCCTTGATTTAATTGCAGATGAAGAATCAATTAAATTTATTGGAGAGCTAGGAATTATTCTTTTGTTTTTCTTCATCGGTATGGAAATTGATTTGCGTAATTTTCTTAAAGATTGGCGTTTGGCAATCTTTGGAACGTTGACACAAATCCTTCTAAGCATCGCAATTGTTTTTTTGATGGGACAATTTTGGGATTGGCCCATCAATAGAATAGTAGTCCTGGGTTTTGTTATTGCTTTATCTAGTTCTGCTGTAATTTTTAAATTACTTGAAGAAAAAAATTTAATGCAAGAAAAAATAGGACGCAATGTATCCAGTATCTTACTTGCTCAAGATATTGCCATAGCTCCCATTTTAATTTTAATTTCAATTTTAGCTGGAAACAATACAGATAGTGAATCTTATTTAATGAAAATAATTGGCGGAGTAATTGTTATATCCGTTATTTCTTATGTGGCTATAAAAAAAGAAATATCGTGGCTCCCCTTTAAGTCAACAATTAAGGACGATCATGAAATGCAAGTTTTTATGGCCTTGTTCTTCTGTTTTTTTGGTGCATTGGTAGCTAATTTTTTTGGAATTTCCGAAGCACTTGGGGCATTCATAGGTGGTTTAGTTATGCATGCTGGAAAAGCAACAGAATGGATACATGATGCTATTCACTCCTTCAGGATATTATTCGTAGCTATATTTTTTATTAGTATTGGAGCACAGTTAAATTTGGAGTTTTTAATTACAAACTGGAAAATTTTACTCTATTTACTAATAGCTGTATATCTTACTAATCACTTTATAAATACGCTTATATTAAAAGCATATAAAAACAGTTGGAAATTATCACTAATTGGTGGAGCGCTATTAGGCCAAATTGGTGAATTAAGCTTTTTAATCTGCATCGCTGCATTCAATCTAGGTGTTCTTAGCCAGTTTGCTTATGATTTTACGATCTCATTGATTTCTCTTACTATTTTTATTAGTCCTATTTGGATCTTATTGACTGAATATCTAGTCGATAAATTTATGCCAACAAAAGTGACAAGATCCAATTTTTCATAAATAGGTATCAATTAAAAATAGGTAATTCACTCATTTTGAAAATAAGTAGAATAGCTGATTTAGTATAATAGCTTTAACTATACTTTTATAAAAAATTAGATATGGAATTTCAAAATATTTTTGTTTCAATTGATGTAAATAACAGCAATACTCAGCTCATTAAATTCAGCTTTAAATTGGCTGAAAAATTTAATGCTAATATCTCTTTTCTAAATTGTTATCACCCAACTATTGATGATGCCAATGACAATGAAAACAACTTAGATTCAAAGCACCTAAATGAACTTTCAGCCCAAGTAGAGCTTATTGCTCCCTTACATGAAAAAATAGATTATTCTTGTTTCGTGCACGCTGGGTTTGTAGCGGAGAGTATTCCAAGCTTTATTGATCAAAATGATTTTGACCTTATGCTTATTGGAACTTCGCAAGGTAAATATTCTCAATTTGCTTCAGGCATTGGCTATTATTTATTGGAAAAAATAGAATTTCCAGTCATCATAGTTCCTGAATCCTTCAGATTAATTGACCTTGATCATGTAATATTTAATCTTGAATTTGAGTTCAGGGAAATTGACATAATATACAATCTACTTATCTTATGTAATTCTTTAGGTTCGCATTTAAGTTGCATACATGCATGTGAGAAAGTAAATTTAATAGAAGCAACAAAAAACTTGAATACTTATAAAAATATGTTTGAAGGTCATATTTTGGAATCTGTAATAGATTTTGAATTAATTGGAGATGATAAATTTAAAAGTATAGAAAAGTATGCAACTGAGAATGAGGCAGATCTTATCGTTTTAGGAAAAACAAGAAAAACCTGGAAGAATCAATTTGTCAGCACAATAGAAGAAAAATTGGGACAAAGGATAAATATTCCAATAATGATTATTGAATTATAATGTACTATTCAAGGATTTATCTTCATCTTTTGTGGACAACTGAAAATTGTCAAAACTCTCTTAACAATTACTCAAAAAAATTGGGTTCATTTCTGATGAGTCATGCAGAAAAAAAAGGTATTGATTGTTTAATGATTTCTGTACTAGCTAATCATGTACATTGTTTGATTAAAATAAACTCAACACAAAGTGTAAGTGACATAGTACAAATCCTAAAAGGGAGCAGTTCGTTATGGATAAACAAAAACTCTTTTCTTCCTTATAAGTTCAAATGGGAGGATGAATATTTTGCCTTCAGTATAAGTTACTCTCAACTTTCTGAATTTAAAAACTATCTAATGAATCAATCGAAATTTCACGAAACTGTTGGAGTAAAAAAAGAAATCCAAAATATTAGTAATGTTTATAAACTAAATTACAAATTATGAATATAGATTTAAACATAGATGTTTTAAAATTCATGGCGACGAATATTACTGTTGTTCACCCAAAGGAAAGCATTAGTGCAGCAGAAAAAAATTTTAAAAGAGTAAATAAAAAAATATTACCTGTTGTCTCAAATGGTGATTTAAGAGGAATTCTCTTTGACAGGGACTTTGAAAGTTTAAATAAAACAAATTCTTATATAGTAAAGATATCTGGACAAAATTATTCTTTTGGCGGAATGACCGTAGAAGACTACATGACAACAGACTTCTATGTATTAAGTGTAAACTCTAAACTTTCAGACGTAGTTAAATTCTTTACTGAAAAGAGACAATACTACATTCCAATCGTGGATGATAAAAAACTAGTAGGCTTTATAACTCCATTTGACATTTTTGCATATTTACAAGATTTACAAAAAACTGAATTATGAAAAATTTACTATTAATTTCAAATATTTCTTCTCAAAATGAGGCCCTTATAAAATATGCAGCAAAGTTTTGTAAGCATTATGGTAGCAAGTTACATGTATTACATATTGCAGATACTTCTTCTGCTGTTTTGGTGTCATCACCTAAATATTATAAAGCTTTCGATATCGAGTATAAAGTTGATAAACCAAGAAAGGCAATACAAGAAATATACAAAGCAACGGATGGTATTTTGGATAGAGAATTTTTTGATGTTAAAATTATTGCAGGAAATCAAAGTAGGATTCTTGATAATTTTATAAATGAAAATTTTATTGATTTTATCATTTTGGGTAATTCAGATCTAGACGTAGAATCTGATCTAAAAGAGCACAAAAATCTACTTCTAAATCTTATTAATACACCCTTGATGATTGTGCCCGAATTTCATACTTTTCAACCAATTAGCAAGTTCAATTTTTTAACAACTAAAACACAAAATGACCTAAATCATATTGTTAAACTTATTGGATATTTTCCTAAATCAAAAATCAGGTTGACACATTTGGTAACAGCGGAAGATCATGAAATTCAAAATCAAAAGTCTGATAAATGGTTAGAGTATGTAAAAGATAAAGCTGGAAAAATTATTCAATATGAAAGTATCATTGAAGATTTGAATTCCTATGTAAAACAAGAAAACTATTCAGTAATCAAAAGACATGATGCCATTGTATTTACGACTAATAAACGTAACTTTTGGACAAGATTATTTGACCCAAGCACTACCCTAGGATTTTTAACTTCTTTGGAAATACCTGCTGTTATCTTCAAAATCAAAGAATAGTTTAAAACTTTTGATGGTTTTCCAAAAAAGCATATTGATTTAATTACCTTGGATTAATCAATAGATAAATAAAAAATTTGCTTACTTTTTATTTTCTCAAATAAGATGCTTTTTTGTAAAAATGGTAAGTATATAAAATCAAAAGATGAAAATTTTACTCAAGGTAAATGGCGAAGAAAAGACCATTGATGTAGATGGCAGTTCACCTTTATTATGGGCCATTAGAGATGCTGTGGGGTTAAAGGGCACCAAGTTTGGATGCGGTATTTCTGCATGTGGTGCTTGTACAGTACACATAGATGGAGTAGCAGTAAGATCATGTATCTACCCTACTGAAATGGCTCAAGGCAAAAATATAACAACCATTGAAGGACTTTCAGATGGCGACAAAAAACATCCAGTCCAACAAGCGTGGATTGATGAAATTGTTCCTCAATGTGGATATTGTCAATCTGGATTTATTATGGCTACTGCAGCACTTTTAAAAGAGAATCCTAACCCAACGGATGAAGATATAGACAACAGTATTACCAATATCTGTAGATGTGGTACCTACAATAGAATCCGAAAGGCTATTCATAAAGCTGCGGAACTTAATGATAATAAGCAATTAGGTGAATAGTCAAAATTGAACCAAAAGATGTCAGATAAAATTCAACAAAACAAACCAAAAGATAAGTCACGTAGACGTTTTCTTGTAAAGGGAGGCCTAGGAACAGTTGGACTACTTGCTTTAGGAACCTTTGTGCTTAGAAATCCACTTAGAAGAGTCATGTATGGTGTTTCTGATACCATAGTTGCTCCATATTCTGGTACAGGAACAGAAGCAAATTTATGGTTTGAAATTACAAATGAAAACAAACTACTCATCCACTCTTCTAAAGTAGAAATGGGGCAAGGTACTTTCACAGGGATAGCTCAAATTGTTGCCGATGAAATTGATTTTGACATTTCTCAGATAGAAGTGAAAGCTGCAGAAACTGATTCGGGTATTGTGGATCGACTTGCTACAGGAGGTAGCCTTTCAATCGCATCTCTATTTCAGCCATTAAGAGAAATGGCAGCAACCATGAGAGAAATGGTCAAAAAAGAAGCTGCCAAAAAACTCAATGTAGATATAGAAAAACTAAGTACTTCACAAGGACAGGTTTCTGATGGAACAAACTCAATCACATTTGCGGAAGCGGTAAAAGATGTAAGCTCTTGGGATTTACCAAGTACACCTACATTGAGGCCGGTAAGTGATTACAAGTATGTAGGAAAGCCAACGCCAAGAGTAGACCTTGAAGCGAAGGTAACTGGAAAACCAATATTTGGAATAGATGCAGAAATGGAAGGCATGCGCTTTGCATCAGTCATCAGACCGGAAAAGATTGGAGCGAGTATCAAAACTGTGAATACTAGTGCAGCAGAATCAATGCCTGGTAATATCAAAATTGTCAAAGAGGATGGTTGGGTAGCTATTGTTGCGGATAGTTTTGCACAAGCATTAGCAGCAAAAAATGAAGTTGAAGTCGAATGGGATACTATAGAAGAATGGACAGAAGAATCGCTAAGATCATTTATACAAATTGGTAATGGCGACAAGATGGTTACGCAAAAGAAAGGATCAGAACTTGATGAGGAAGATTCTGATTCGGTTACACTTGAGTTTACAAGTCCACTTGGCGCACACGCCCAATTAGAACCGAATGGAGCAGTGGCTTCTGTAAAAGACGGAAAGGCAACCATCATCATTTCTACTCAGGTAGTTATGATCACCCAATCGCAAGTTGCTAAGGCTTTAGGCTTTGCAAAAAAGAATGTGAATATTATTCCTACTTATCTAGGTGGTGGTTTTGGTAGAAGATTGAATTGTAATCATGTTGTTATTGCTGCGAAAATTTCTCAAGCAATAGGAACACCTGT
>CALHKJ010000199.1 GCA_938033975.1 uncultured Saprospiraceae bacterium
AATTTCAGTAAGAATCCAATCACCATTTTCTGAGGATCGCGCTCACCTGTGGCAATTCGTACACCTAGCATCACCAACACTAAGAGCAATAATGACATCATCGG
Source organism: uncultured Saprospiraceae bacterium (assembly GCA_938033975.1). Lineage (GTDB taxonomy): Bacteria > Bacteroidota > Bacteroidia > Chitinophagales > Saprospiraceae > JAHDBF01. Next base: position 105 of record CALHKJ010000199.1, read on the forward strand.
AAAATATAGCAGGGCAGTCGTTTGCGCTAAAAACAAAACGGTTGTTTCAAACACTGCCATTTTCACGCAATAAACCACCTTCACCGTAAATGCGTAAATGATTTTAGATTTAACGTTTGTTCTGTGTATTTAACGTTTACACTTACTAATAAGAGTCTTTCAAGGTGAAAAAGGTTGCTTTAAGTTTCTTGGAAAATATATAAATAAGCTTTTTTGTAGCCAGCAAGTCATGCTACCTCAGACAAATTCATAGGATTCTATTAGACATTTGCGGAAGCGAGATATAAAGATTATGATCAAGTAAATAGATAAAAAAAGAGCCCAGCTTTGATAGCTAGACTCTGATATTTTTGAGTCAGATTAAGGCTGACTGATATGTTTTATGTTTTAAAAAGCCCAACCTATTCTGAAGCCTGTAGAAAGACCACTTCCGTAAATGAGGTCAAGTGCATCTCTAGATTCATTTGTAATACTAGCAGAGGTTGACCATGGGTTGTCATTGAAATTATTGGAATAGCCCAAATCAAAACCAATGACAAATCCTCTGTTTCCCATATACTCAAAGCCGATTAGACCTTGCGCATATGTTGATGGTTCAAGGTTCACGGAGAAAAAATCGTCTGGTAGATCAAACTCCAAATTTTCAATTGATGATAAGTTTCTAAATAATCCAACGCCTACATATGGTGTGAATTTTTTGTCTAAGAAAAGATATCTTCCTCTTACTCCAGCTCTTAGACCAGCAAAGCCTATACCAGCTCCTCCGTCCACAGCAATGTTTTTTGTTACATAGTAAGAAGCTGAGAGTCCAACACCAGTCATACTTTTTAATCCACTATCTGAAACAATAGCAATTTTTCTATCAGCTCTTGGATTGAGTGACATTGGCTTTGCTTGAGATCTTTGTGACTGGCTTGATTGTTCAGTTTTAGCTTCTGGTCTATCTCTAGTTTTCGTTGCCTTTTTACCTCTTTGGGCATTCATGTTTAGACACAATGCTACAATAGCAAGGAAGGTTAAAAATGATTTTTTCATAATTTTGTTTGTTTTTATAACTTGATAATTTTGTAAATATTGTAGAAGAGAATTTAGGAGTTTTCTTGTTTAATACTTTAAAATGCGTAACCTAAATTTAATCCTATTGAAACACCAGATCCATAGATTCTATCAAGGCCATTTATGATGCTATCTGCCACATCAAAAGTTGTCCCATCAATTGCAAATTCAGTATCCCAACTTTTGTTTAGTCTTGCTCTGTAACCAATAGTGAAGCCAAGTACAAAGCCACCATCTGAAACATATTCAATTCCGGTTAATAATTGAGCAGCAATGGTTCTATTTAATTCTAACAAAACATCTGCAGTAAAACCATCAAACATTTGTCCGTCAATTTCAAATGGTTCGATTACTTGTCTGTGTTCAGTTTCGAAAGTTCCATTGGATAAATTTACCCCTACTCCTAAAATTGGAGAAAAGTTATCATTCATAAATAAATATCTTGCTCTTATACCTGTTCGAAGTCCTTGAAGGCTCATACCTAAACCTGCATCAACAGCCAATTGTGGTACGATATAATAGCTACCAACGATACCCGTTCCAACCATTGTTTTCCAACCACCTTCAGTTGTAACGGCAATCTTCCTTTCAGCTCTAGGGTTATTGCTGGATGATTTATTATTAGATCTAGATTTTTGGGCAGTTGCCAAAGTGGAGAAGGAAATTGTAGCAACTAGTATAAAAATGAATTTTTTCATGTCCAGCATTTTATAATGAATAATAAGTCAAAATAAAACCAAAGATCTTTGTGATGTTATTAAGCAATCGTTAAAGAGAAGATCAAAGGCTTATATTTTTATTAATGAGTCAAAATTAATGAAAAGGGGCGTGATATTATAATTTGCTGTAATGTGACTGAAATGGATTTGGTATGCAGAAAGAAAGCCCTTCACTGCTGTGAAAGGCTTCTAAAGTTGACCCACTAGGACTCGAACCTAGAATGACGGTACCAAAAACCGTAGTGTTACCATTACACTATGGGTCAATCGGACTGCAAATTTATAATAAAATTTCCTCTTGTGAAACTGTTATTGCTAATCTTTTCTTAATTGATAGATGGCTGGCAGATGACGACCTTGATAGTCCCAGTCCAATCCATAACCAATAACAAATTCATCAGCTATATCTTGACCACAATATTTTACAGCTAAATCCTTATGCTGCAAGGAGTTAGGCTTCATTAAGAGACTACAAATCTCAATATTTTTAGGTGCTTGAGCAGATAGTTTTCTTTGATAATGGTGGAGAGTGACACCAGTATCTACAATATCTTCTACAATCAATATATTTCTATCTGCAATATTGATGTCAAGATCGAGAAGGTGTGTGATCTCTCCTGAAGACTTCATTCCTTTGTAAGAAGACAATTTTACAAATCGAAATTGATGATCAAAGTCGAAATTCCTGATAAGATCTGCTGCAAAAATGAAGGCTCCATCTAGTACTGCGATAATGATCGGCTGTTTGCCTTGATAATCATGGTTGATTTTTTGGCTAAGCTCATGGACTATCTGCTCGATCTGTTCTTTGGAAATGATCTCTTCGAAGACCTTTCCATTCAGTGTTGTTTCTTTCATTTATAGATTATAGACCTATTTGGTCGATTAAATAAACCAGTGATGTCATGGCAGCTGCTCCCAATTCCAATTCTCTTTTGTTTACCATTCCTATGTGGTCATTTTTGGTATGATGAAGGTCAAAATATCTCTGTGGATCAGGTCTTAAGCCGATCAATAATCCTCCTTGTGATTTTAGGGGTCCGATGTCTGCACCGCCGCCACCAGACTTGAGGTGTAAATCGTAAGGATCTAGAAATTTTTCGAAAGACTGAAAGTTGGCCAAGTAGGGCTTAAATACTTCCGCGTCTGCCGAACAACCAAATCCTCTTGGTGTAAATCCTCCGAGATCTGATTCAATGGCGGCGAGGTGAAACTCGCCATTAGCGTTGGATTCATTTGCGTAAGCGTTACCACCAGCAAGGCCATTTTCTTCATTCATAAACATAACACAACGGAGGGTGCGCTTAGGTTTATAGCCG
>CALHKJ010000200.1 GCA_938033975.1 uncultured Saprospiraceae bacterium
ACAGAGTATGAATCATTTATGGAATATCTGCCAAAAGAAATGCATAGCAAGGTTGTTTCGGCAGAGGGTCTTGCGATAGCATGGTTAGAAACTAGGAGTCAAAAAGAATTAGAATTATATCCAGTCGTTTGTCAAATTGGTCATAAGATTATTGATGAAGCTTTTTCATCTAAGGTCATAACTCCTGGAGCGACAGCCACTGAAGATGTCGTCTGGTGGCTGAGAGACCGTGTTCGAAGCTTAGGTCTTGATACCTGGTTTCATCCTACAGTATCTATTCAAAGGGCTTCTCCAGAAAATTTTGATCACTTGAGAACCTTTTCTAAAAGACCAACTAGACAGGTGATAGAAAAAGGAGATTTACTCCATGTTGATTTTGGAATTAGTTACTTGAGATTAAACTCAGATCAACAACAACATTTTTATGTTTTAAAAGATGGTGAAATAGATGTTCCAAAATCTCTGAAGTTGGCCTTTGAAAATTCAAATCGGCTACAAGATATTTTGACATCCAACTTTAAAGATGGAGCAACAGGAAATCAAATTCTGCTCAACTCATTAGCAACAGCTAAAGAGGAAGGTCTTAATCCTAGCATCTATACTCATCCAATTGGGACTCATGGACATGCTGCTGGTCCCACTATTGGTATGTGGGACCAACAAGAAGGGGTAAAAGGAAGAGGGGATTATCCGCTCTTCAGAAATACTGCCTATTCAATCGAGTTAAATACCTCAACAGAAATTCCAGAATGGAACAAAATAATTAGAATTATGCTTGAAGAGGATGCAATATTTGGAGATGATGGTATTTATTATATTGATGGAAGACAAGATGAAATACAAACCATCCCCAGGCATAATCTGAGGGATGACCATTAATCAAATGATTAGTATTTAAATTTATTTAGCTTACTATTGCCTGTTTGTTTTCATCTGTTTATTGTCTTTTCGATTTCAACAAATACAATATGAAAGAAGAAGAACTTCAAAAATTAAAATTTCCAATTGGTAAATTTCACTACCCAAAAGAAATCACAGAAGAATTAAAAACTAGTTGGATAAGGATTTTAGGAGAATTGCCAAACCAGTTAGAAGATCAGTTAAGTGGAATTTCAAAGGAGCAACTTGACTTTGCATATAGACCGGATGGGTGGAGTGTGAAGCAAGTTATACATCATTTAGCTGACAGTCATATGAATGCCTTTATAAGGACAAAAATGGCAATCACAGAGGAAGCACCAATTATTAAGGCATATTATGAAAGACGCTTTGCAGAATTACCTGATGCGAATAATTACAATATCGAATCAAGTCTTATGATTCTTAGAGGTGTGCATGCTAGATTTACAACATTACTAAAGTCCTTGGATATTGAAGGATTTTCGAAGACTTATATACATCCAGAAAGTAAACGAACCTATAGAGTGGATGCTGTTCTTGCATTGTATGCTTGGCATTCGATGCATCACCTAGGGCATATAAGACAAGCACTTACTTCGAAAGGTGAATATAATTCTGAAAAGTAGGAACTAATTTTATTGATATTAAGTTCTGATGGTATAATAAAGCTACATACCAACTGAATAATTTGTATCTTTATTAAGGTCAGAACAATTCCATACCAATGAAGTAAGGTGTTTTCTGATTATTTTATTTTTTTTATTTACTTATTGGGAACTCAAGAGTTGTTTTGTTATCAGGTAATAAAGTATCCGCGAAATTCTCATTATTAACTTTTATTACATGAATATTTTTGTTGCAAAGCTGTCTTACAATACTCAAGAGGATACGCTAAGACAGTCATTTGAAGCTTTTGGTGAAGTGGAAAGTGTTAAAATTATTTTCGACAAGTATGAAGGCCGATCAAAAGGTTTTGGTTTTGTTGAAATGCCGAACGATGCGGAAGCATTGGTAGCCATCGATGAACTGAATGATTCAGAATTAGATGGTAGAACTATCGTTGTTAAAAAGGCTAGACCAAAGTCTGATAATGATAGAAGAGACGGCGGAGGAAGAGGAAGATATTAGTATACGTTAAATATAGATATCGATCTGTACTTAAAGGTCCATCTCAACGGTGGACCTTTTTTATTTTACCTTTGATACATTCAATATTATTTCAGTTCGTATCTTCGAATCTTAATGCAGATTAATGAAAGGAAAAACTTTAACTCATAAGGCGACTCCAAGGGGATCCTATTCTCATATTAGGAAAGCAGGTAACTTTTATTTTGTTTCAGGTACTAGTTCTAGAAACAAGGATAATACCTTTGCTGGTGTGCACAAGATTGATGAGATGGGGACAATGCTTCTTGATATAAAGGATCAAACTAAGGCTGTGATTGAGAATATTAAAGATATCCTAGAATCCGAAAATCTTGATTTATCTCATGTTGTAGATGTTACAAGCTTTCTTGTAAATATGAATGATTTTGCTGGCTACAATCAGATATTTAAAGAATATTTTGGAGAAATCAAACCAGCAAGAACCACAGTTGCTGTCCATCAATTACCACATCCTAATCTTGTAGTTGAAATCAAGGTTGTAGCATACAAAGAATAATTATAACATGTCAGATTTATTTTTAAAATTAGCAAAGGAGCATGGAGCTCCTCTTTACGTTTATGATGCAGATATCATTGAGCAAAAATATAATGAATTCACATCTGCTTTCGATGTACCTAAATTAGATATTCATTATGCTTGTAAAGCACTTACCAACATATCAGTGCTTTCTTTTCTTAAATCCTTAGGTTCTAAATTGGATTGTGTTTCTGTTCAAGAAATTCAATTAGGTATTAAGGCAGGTTTCCAGCCAGAAGATATCATGTTTACTCCTAATGGCGTAGGTGAAGTTGAATATGATGATGCAATTTCATATGGTGTCAACATCAATGTAGATAACCTTCAGATGCTGGAATATTTGGGAAGCACTTATCCTGATCTAAAGTTGTGTGTTAGAATTAATCCACATTTGATGGGTGGGGGCAATAGTAAAATTTCGGTTGGACATATTGATTCTAAGTTTGGAATTTCGATTCACCAAATGCCCTTGGTTCATCGATTAGCAAACAAGTATGGAATAGTTATTAATGGGATTCATGTTCATACTGGCTCTGATATTCATGACGGAGACGTATTTATTCGTGCTGCTGAATTAATTTTAGGAGCGGGAGAATCGTTTGAAGATCTAGAATACATTGACTTTGGAAGTGGATTTAAAGTGGCTTATAAGCCAAATGATTTTTACACGGATATCAAAAAGTTTGGATCAAAATTTAGTGAGGTATTTAATGATTTTTGTGACAGGATGGGGAAGAGCTTTACCCTAAAGTTTGAGCCAGGTAAATTCTTAGTGAGTGAATCTGGAAGTTTTCTCACTTCCGTAAATGTGATTAAGCAAACCACTGCATGTACTTTTGTGCATGTTGATTCTGGTTTTAATCATCTTATTAGACCTATGTTCTATGATAGTTATCATCATATTGAAAATCTTTCAAACCCCAATGGAGATGACAAATTATACAATGTGGTAGGTTACATCTGTGAGTCAGATACTTTTGCAAATGATAGAATTATTTCTGAAGTGAGAAAAGGAGATATACTACGTTTTAAAAATGCTGGAGCATATTGCTTTACCATGTCATCTAACTATAATTCAAGATATAGACCACCTGAGGTATTAATTAGAGAAGGCAAATCATATCTAATTAGAGAAAGAGAAAAAATAGAAGATTTATTAAAGGGTCAAAACCTTATTCAATTTTAACCAATGCTAAAATGGTTTGCAAGTAGCTGGAGATATAAATGTCCAAGATGTCGAAGTGCTGAAATGTTCAAGACCCCTCTTGATATTAAAAAGCCCTTAGAAATGCATAAGAATTGCTCTCATTGCAATTTGAACTTTGAGCCTGAACCTGGTTTTTACTTTGGGGCCATGTTTATCTCTTATATTATTACAGGTTTTCTTTTTTTAAGCATTGCTCTTTTGTTGGTGTTTTATTTCAAATGGTCCGTCAATGCAGCCATGCTGATTGTAATTTTGGTAGGTATCTTAATATTTCTAAAAATACTAAGAGTATCTAGATCAATTTACATTCATATGCTCGTAAAATTTGAGCCTAAAAGGGCCAAATAATCTGTTATTTATTAAAACCTTAGGCTAGCTTTACCGTTAATTTTGTTGGAAAAACGATAAAAACAAGGTTTCATCAGAATTTTGGAAATTTGGCTTTATCTTGCAATTAAGTCCTGAATATAAGAATGAAAGAAATCGAACAGATATATACTAATTGTCTTGCACAAGGTGCTTATTTCATTGAATCTAATGGAGAAGCTGCTGTGATTGACCCTTTACGTGAGACTCAACCATATTTAGATCGGGCTGAAAAATTAGGGGTAAAAATCAAATATATATTTGAAACTCATTTTCATGCTGATTTTGTTTCTGGGCACCTAGATTTAGCAAAAAAGACAGGAGCCACAATTATATATGGACCGAAAGCTGACACTAATTACGATATCCATAATGCTGCCGACGGGGAAGAATTTAAAATAGGAAATATCAAGATTAGAGCAATTCATACCCCTGGTCACACTCCAGAAAGCACAACTTATTTATTGATAGATGAAGACGGAAAAGAAACGGCAATCTTTACAGGTGACACTTTATTTATTGGAGATGTTGGAAGGCCAGACTTAGCTCAAAAAAATGGGGAAATTTCTGTTGAGGATTTAGCAGGCTGGTTGTTTGATTCTCTGCGTAACAAAATCATGGTTCTACCTGATGACGTCATCGTTTATCCAGCACACGGTCAAGGTTCTTCTTGCGGAAAAAATATGAGTAGCGAAACTTGGAGTACTTTAGGTGAGCAGAAAATCTCAAATTATGCTCTAAGAGCAGATATGACCAAAGAAGAATTCATAAAAGAAGTAACTGATGGATTGCAAGCACCACCACAATATTTCCCCAAAAATGCAAAACTAAATAAAATAGGTTATGATAGTTTTGATGAAGTTATGGAAAGAGGCAACCAAGCTTTATCAGTAAGGGATTTCAGCCTATTGGCTGAACAAGATGATGTATTGATTCTAGATGTAAGGTCAAAAGAAGATTTCGTAAATGCTTATATCTCAGGATCTTGGTTTATTGGATTAGATGGAAGCTTTGCTCCTTGGGTTGGAACCATGATAAATGATATCGCTCAAAAAATAATTTTGGTTGCTCCAGTAGGACGAGAATTAGAAACCATTAAGCGCTTGTCAAGAGTAGGTTATGATAATACAATCGGATATTTAGAAGGTGGATTTAAATCTTGGCAAAAAGCTGGCGGAGAAATTCAAAAGATTGAAACCATAGGTTCCAATGAATTTCTGAAGGTTCTAAGAGATAATCCAACTGTAAAAATATTAGATGTCAGAAAACCTGGAGAATTTAATACAAAGCATGTAAAAGGAGCTAAGAATTTTGCCTTAGACTTCATTCATGACAACATTTCAGAATTTGACGGAAATACAAAATATTACATTCATTGTAGGAGTGGTTACAGGTCAACAGTAGCTGCCAGCATTCTTCTAGATAAAGGTTATGATAACTTCATAAATGTACAAGCAGCCTTCACAGACTTTGAAAACACTGACTGTGAGTTAGCTGGAAGTTGTCCAAGTTTAATTCAATAGTATACATATAAAATATTTTATGGAATTTATTAGTCAAGCATGGCATTGGTCCATATCAGGATTAGGCATTGTGTTAGTAATGTTCATTCTCATATATTCAGGTGAACGATTTGGTATTTCTAGTTCTTTCAGAGTGATGTGCTCTGCCATCAGTGGAAGAAAAGCAGGATCTTATTTTGATTATGATTGGAAGCAGCAAAGCTGGATGTTTTTATTCATTATTGGAGCTATCTTAGGAGGATATATTTCAACCACTTTGTTGGCTGATCCTAATCCAGTTGCAATATCTCAAAACACAATTGCTGACTTAGGCCAAATTGGAATAGAAGCTCCTTCTAATGGACTACTTCCGGATAGTATTTTCAATTTTGATTTCTTGATGAGCCTTAAGGGATTTATATTATTAGTCGGAGGAGGATTTATGATAGGTTTTGGTACAAGATGGGCTGGGGGTTGTACTTCTGGTCATGCAATTTCTGGATTATCTAACTTACAACTACCTTCATTGGTTGCTGTAATTGGTTTCTTTATTGGTGGATTGACAACTACCTTTTTATTATTACCCTTAATACTATCATTATAATGAAGAGCAGGATATTAATCATTTTAGCAGGTATAATCTTTGGCATCGTAATGACCAAATCTGAAGCTGTCTCTTGGTTTCGTATCCAAGAAATGTTTAGGTTTCAAAGTTTTCATATGTATGGAATCATAGGAGTTGCTTCCGTGGTAGGCGCAGTTATGTTCTTTTTGATGAAGAAATACAAGTTCAAGAACATTGATGGCGAAGTAGTTAAATTTGCTGAAAAGCCAAAAACCTACATTGCTAGCATCGGTGGAGGAATTTTGTTTGGCCTTGGATGGGCTATGACAGGGGCGTGCCCAGGACCCTTGTATGTACTTATTGGAAATGGATACCTAGTCATTCTTGTTGTGATTCTGGCAGCTCTTTTTGGAACACTCACATATGGAAGACTAAAAAGCAAATTACCTCATTAAGGGCATCCTACAATTTCTGCTAAGAAGGAAGCACCTGCTTTTATTTCAAAACCATTTTCTAAGGAAATAATTGAACCAGCTTGAAATGTGGCATCACTTCCATTAATCAAATTTCCATTTGAATGGATTTCATTTTTTGCTTTGTAGAGTAGTGGATCAATCTCGTGATCATCCAAGGTTATCACCTCAAGGCAATCAATGTCACTAATATCACCGATGCAAAATTCGCGAAAGCGGATATGATCAATATAAATATCATTATCATCTCCGCCAACCATGAGTGTTAGTCTTAAATCATTATCGTTGGCATCAGATTTAAATAAATATGCATATTCTTGAGAGTTGGAATCTATGAGTATATCTCTTTCTATGTATGTCGTTCCATTTGGCTTATTTCTTAATTTGATTGTGGCATTTCTAGGATTGTCTGCTCTTAGATCTAGTTGTATGATATAGAGTTTATCTTGCTCCATTTCTAAATCATCTTGCCATAATTGTAAGTCGTAATTATTGATACCTGCAGCATCAATTTCTAGCACTGCCTTTGTCCAATTATTGATGGTGCCAGTCATCGTAGCATTGTTAATCTGACTAACTGTCCAAGATGGAATGGTATTGCTATTGATTATATTGAATTCTCCATCTATAGTTTTTTCTGAATTGTTGCAGGCTGTAGAATTGCTTTCAAAATCCCCATATACTACACCTTGTCCACTGACAGATGCATACAATCTGCCTTCAATGTTTCTATCGCCGGCGATTAATTTAGGGTCTCCCCAAGCTTGTTTCTCATTCGGATCATTAACTTGGATCCAGTTGATACCAATATCATCAGAGCGATAAAATTGTTTACTATTATTGCCATCGAGACTTCCATAGATGTATAAGGCTTCATAATTACTATTGATACCTTTTCCAAAAGAAAGTGCAACTACCTCGTCTACGCTGTGCAAGTCTGAATAATTAACCCAATTTTGTCCTGCATTAGTTGAATGCCATAATTCTTCATTAATATTTATCCAAAGATGACCAGCGTGAGCAGCTCCAGGAATACTAATCAATCTAGTTTTATTCCAAGGAGAAGATGAGGCGGGTAGGGAAGTGTTATTTACAATACACCAGTTTGCTCCACCATCTGTACTTATGCTAAAACTGCCATCCCAATCGTAATAATAAAAGACACAGTCATAGTTTTTGTCTGCAGTTACATTCCTGTATGCAGCAAATACATTGTCATTGATATTTGTCCCTGAAAAATCAGAAGGCGCAAGACAATTGATATTAAATGGAATTGAACAACTCGGATTGTTAATTAAAGAGCCAGAGGCATTTGAAAAATTATTTCCATTCAAAGTATATATCATGCCTTCATTGTTCAGAGCAATAATGTTATCTGGATTATCTGATGACATGGCAACAATACTTTTGTTGTATAAATTTGTCCCATAGCCTAAAATTATATCCCAAGTAAGTCCACCATCTGAGGACTTGACTAAACCTGAATTACTTGTTGCCCATTCTTCAGTGATACAGGCAATCAAGTGATCGCTTTGCTTTTCGCAAAAATCTAAGCTACCGTTTTTCTTTAAAGGATTAATATTGGTGCTGACTCTGTCACTGATTGTAAAACTCGCAAAATTGTCTGGATTTGAAATGCCTGAATCAAAAAGAAAACCACTGTGGTCACCACTACCAGCCATCAAAAAATTTCCTTCTGAATTTGTCGGGAAAGCTACTAAGTCAGTTGTAACAATTTCTTCATGACCTTTAGAATAATTGTTGTGCCAACTGTTTGGTCCTGTCAAACTGAAATTGTCACAGCTAAAAGTACTGAACCAACTACAATAATGAATCTTTGAACTATTTGTGGGATCAAATGCGATTTGAGAAACATGGGATGCAAAGCTTGCTGAACGCCATTTAAAGTTATTATCCTGTGGTGCAACAGAACCTTGTATTTGATTCCAAGAATTCCCACCATCGGTTGTGACTTGAAACTCATTAATATGATTCCAGTCCGCCACGACTGTTACAGCTACATTATTATTGTGAGGACTACAGTCTACAGTTAGATATCCTTCATCATCAGCTGAGTTATAGCCGGACAGTAATTGCCAATTCAGAGTACCCGTTAAATTTGTTGCTTTCATGATTCCTTGAGTTCGGCAAGCCACCAAGAGATAATCATTGTTCTTTGATAGAGATATATCTATCGCATCTTGTAATTGTGTATTCGTATTTTCTCCATATCTAGTATAAGTTTGGTTTAATGTGTTTCCGACATATACACCATGTCCATAGTATGCGATGTAAACTAAATTTTGAGTTGGATGAAATACCACAGAACGAATGCTTTGAAATTGACTATTGTCAGGGATGCTTGAATTTGGAACATCTGTCAATTGATAGGTCGTAAGATTAAGAATGTATAATCCATTACCTCTAGTACCAATGTAAAGTTCATTTGTATTGTGGGGATTGATTGCTAAAGGAGTTCCTTGTCTATCCTTGTCAGAATTTCCTCCGCAATCTCGTCCGCCATTAGCTGCAAACCAAAATGGTGTGCCGCCAACTATATTTACGACTTCAAAGTTTTCTCCAGCATCATTTGATACCAAAATCGCATTGTTGCTAGGATTACATTTTCGTCCAACAGATAAATAGACAATATTTTCATCTGTCGGGTGTAAAGCTATACCAGCAACACTATATAATTCTTTATTATCCAGGAATATCATTTGCTCCATTCTAGCTGTATTCGCATTCCATCGATACGCACCACCTACATCCGTTCTGTAATATCTGCGGTCACCATTCAGTGGATGAATTTTCATGCCAGTAATGTATCCTCCACCACCAATTGGTACATGCTTCCAATCATAGCTGTCTGAGTTTTGTGCTTGGGAGTATACTGATAAGCACATAGTAAGAAATAGTATGAAAATCGCCTTATGATTCATGATCATTAGTTTGATGAAAGATATTAATAAAAAACTGTCTATTTATGGGTGTTTTCCCTTGATTCTTAGGGACTTGTGCAAAAATCTAACCGATTTGGCTATCCAGATTCCGAAAATTGATAAAATAGGCGAAGTTAGGTTTCGACTCAAGTGAAATAGCCTTTTTTGTATGTTTCTTTACTTATTTTTGGTCCACTTTGATTAAGTATTTTGATATTGCTTACGCAAATGAATTTGCATACTTTAACGTGATAAACCACAATTATGAAAAACTTAGGTATTCTTTTATGGCTCTCTGCTATTTTTTTGTTGGCTTGCAATGAAGCACCAAAAGAGACTGAAATCCTTGCTGAGCCATTCGCTATCGAATCTTTAAAAAAGCATATGGGGATTTTGGCAAGTGATGAATTTGAAGGAAGAATGCCTTGTTCGCCTGGTGAAGAAAAAACGGTCGCTTATTTGTTGGATGAATTAAAAACACTTGGTCTTGAACCAGGAATTGGAGCTAGCTATACTCAAGATGTTCCTTTGATAGAAATAGAAGGTTTTCCGGATGAACAAATGGTGCTCGATTATGGAAATGAAAAGATCAATCTAAACTTCCTAGATGATTATGTAATTCATTCTCAGCGGAAAGCTGATAAGGTGGGAATAAAAGATTCAGAGCTAGTATTTTGTGGATATGGAATTGTTGCACCAGAAAGAGGCTGGAACGATTTTGAAGGAGTTGACTTAAAAGGAAAGACTGCAGTAGTCTTGGTAAATGACCCAGGGTTTGGTGGACAAGATTCTACTTTTTTCAAAGGAAGCACCATGACCTATTATGGAAGGTGGACTTATAAATATGAAGAGGCAGACCGACAAGGAGCTGATGGCCTATTAATTATCCACGAGACAAGTTCAGCTGGCTATCCATGGGCAGTTGTGAAAAGTTCATGGACTGGAGGCCAGCAAGGATTGTCTGGAATTGATAGATCAAATGATTGTGGTGTCAAAGGTTGGATTTCTTTGAATACTGCCAAAGATTTATTTGACAGAGCTGGTTTGGATATGGCGAAAGAAATAAGGTCAGCAAGAACTAAGGAATTTAAAGCCAAATCACTTAAAGCAAAAGCTACAGTCAACATAAGAAATGAATACACTGAATGCATAAGTAAAAATGTAATGGCTGTCTATCCAGGAACAAAGAAAGCTGATGAATATGTTATTTATACAGCTCACTGGGATCATATTGGCATTGGAAGAAAAGTGAAAGAAGACAGTATTTACAATGGGGCATTGGACAATGCATCTGGAGTCACTGCTCTATTAGAAATTGCGAAGGCATTTACCTTGAGTGACCAAAAAACGGAAAGGTCTATTGGTTTTCTTTTTGTTACTGCAGAAGAGCAAGGATTATTGGGCTCAGAATATTATGTCAAAAAGCCAAGCATACCATTGAATAAAATCGTGTGTAATTTAAATATGGATGGAGTTAATCCTGCAGGAAAAATGAAAGATTTTACAATTGTGGGTATGGGGCACTCAGAGATGGATGAATACGCTGAGCGGGCGGCAAAAGCAGCAGGTAGATATACGATGAACGAGATGGAACCTGAGAAGGGCTATTTCTATAGATCAGATCATTTTAATTTTGCCAAAGTTGGAGTGCCTGCCTTGTATGCTGAAGGAGGATATGATCATTGGGACAAAGGAAAAGCTTATGCGATGGAATTTAAAGAAGGGTATGTGAAGGATAGATATCACGCTCCCTCAGATGAGTTTGATGCAGAAGAATGGAATTTTGATGGCTTTATTCAAGATGCATCTATCTATTTTAATATAGGAGAGACACTTGCTAATTCTGACGATTGGCCAAAATGGTATCAAGGAAGTGAATTTAGGAGGGCAATTGATCAATAGGATGGAATGCCTAAGCTAGATCTTTATCATATAGGTAATTGAGCATAGATTATTTTGTGCTTGCAACTTATGTTATAACATTTTATCAATAAGCTGTTATAAATTCTTAATTAGCTGGCGAATCATGTTCTCAATAGTTGATGTAACTTCTTCTCTTCAATCAATATTGGAGGAAAACCAACCATCAAAGCATTAGAAACGTCTATAATATTAAAGGAAAATCTTACAGGTCAATAACTTGGCCCTTGAATTGATGTAAGCCCAAAGGACATTTATTTAGAAAAGAATTTAATCATCAAACTGATCTTCGAAATTGTTTTCTGAGTTATTGGATATTCTAAAATCTAATTATGAAACATCTTCTGTATTTTCTTGGCATTGCTTTGCTCACTTTTTCTTGCACAGAAAAGGATGATCCATTTTCAGAAAACAATCCTGCTGTCGATGAAAGAAATAGATTGGCTAGATTAGTCAATGATGTTAGCATCGAAATTTCTAATTCTGATCCAACAATAAATTTTTCTGATCTAAGTCCACTTGATGATTTAGCAGGTGCCAAAATCATCGGAATGGGAGAGGCTACGCATGGCACTAAAGAGTTCTTCGAAATGAAACATAAAATCTTACGATATTTCGTAGAAGAACATGGCTACAGAGGCATCATTATGGAAGCTGACTTTGGAGAATGTCTCAGAGCCAATGAATATGTTGTGAATAATATTGGGACTATCGAAGAGCTTATTGAAGATATGTGGTTTTGGACTTGGGCTACTGAGGAAGTGAAGGATATGATCGAATGGATGCATGATTACAATATTGATAAACCAGATCATGAAAAAATCTATTACCTAGGAAGTGATAACCAAACCCAAGCTTATAATATTAAATTAATTGAAGAAAGAATTTCCCAGTTTCCAGATGAGATCAAAAATTCTTTAGGTGAGTATCTAAGTAATTTAGAGATGAATATCTATGATGTTGATGATGACCTTATTCTAGAAGGTTTATTGAATGTTGATACATTAATTCAAGAATTACAAGTTTACAAAACTGAAATTGAGGCTTTAAGCTCCGACAAAGAATATGAAATATTAGAGCGTTTGGCAATAGTGACCAAACAGGCATTTAATGCAAGATATCAAAGAGAGCAAGATGATCTTTATAACTACCGGGATCTATATATGGCAGAAAATTCAGAATGGTGGGCAAATCATTTTGGTCAGGACGAAAAATTTCTAGCCTGGGCTCATAATGCTCATGTCTGCGCTGGTGTAATTCATGAAATGTACGGAGGTTCTCAAGGAGCACATTTGCGATCAAATTTGGGTGAGGATTATAAGGTCATTGGATTTAGTACTGCACTTGGTGCCATCAACGCCTGGAGTTATGATGTAAGTTTAGTAGTTGAAAGGCCATTGCCAACTCTCTTGCAATTCACTTCGTTGAATGATATCTTTCATGAAAATAACTCTGATAATTTTATTTGGATGCTTAATTCAAATGTCAGAGATAATCCTGTTTTTGAGTGGTTCGATGAAGAAAGAGATTTTATGTTAGTGGGAGCAGTACATCCTGATGCTAGGCCAAATTATTATAGGAAGGCCAATATTGTAAGAGAATTTGATGCTATGATACATTTTGATGTATCCACACCAACTGATCTGATACAATAATTTATAGCTCTATTATTTTTAAATTTTCTGGATTCATTATAAATTGGTATTACAACTTTAGCATATGAAACCAGCAAAATCTCTTGAACAATTCTTTGAAGATTGCGAATGGCCGAAAGAATTATCAACAATTAGGGAAATTCTTCTTGAAACTGAATTGGAAGAAGATTTGAAGTGGGGTATGCCTGCCTACATGATCAATGGAAAGAATGTAATTGGTCTAGGTAGTTTTAAAAAGCACTTTGGCATCTGGTTTCATCAAGGTGTTTTTCTCACAGATCCTAAAAATGTGTTGCATAATGCACAGGAAGGGAAGACAGTTTCTATGCGCCAATGGCGATTTGAAAGTGCAAAAGACATAAAGAAATCTTGGATAAAGCAGTACGCATTAGAGGCAATACAAAATCAAAAGGAAGGATTGGAAGTTAAGCCTACAAGAAAGACAAATACCAAAATTGTTATTCCTGCTGAATTGCAATCTGAATTCAAAAAAAATAAAGGCTCTAAGACACATTTTGAAAAACTTACACCCGGTAAGCAAAGAGATGTAGTTGATTACATAAGCGGTGCAAAAAGACAAGCTACTAAGGATAAAAGAGCTGAAAAGTGTATTGAATTAATGAGGCTAGGGCAGAGTCCTATGGATATGTATAGATAGAAGCTTACTCTTCCTCTTGAGACATTTGTTCTTTAATTTCTTCAGAAAATTCAGCTGCTTTTTCCTGAATTTCTTCTGAAAGATTTTCCATGGAGTGCTTGGTGTTTTCATATAGCTCACCACTTTTTTCTACGATTTTTCCAGTGGCTTCCTTTACATCATCTATGGCATTCACGATGTATTCTTTTTCTAATACATCATCCATAAATTTAAGACTGCCTTTTACAGATTTGTGAACGGTCTTACCAGTTTTACTAAATAGCGAGAAAATGTTCTTTAGTTTCATATTAATTGTATCCAGTATAATTAGAAGGAGTAATGAGTTTGATTTCTGATTTTACTTCTTCTGACACATTAAGGCTATCCACAAAATCATCAATCACCTCTCTTGTAATACGCGTATTTCCTCTGGTTAGTTCCTTTAAGGCCTCATAAGGTTTAGGATAACCTTCTCTTCTCAATACAGTTTGTATCGCTTCCGCTAATACCGCCATGTTGTTTTCTAGATCTTCATTCAGTTTTGCTTGATTCAAATCCAACTTTGAAAGCCCTTTTAACAGGGATTTGAAAGCAATTAATGAGTGGGAGAATGGAACCCCTACATTTCTTAAAACGGTGCTATCTGTTAAGTCTCTCTGTAATCTTGAGATTGGTAATTTGGAGGAAAGAAATTCATAAATAGCATTAGCCATTCCAAAATTACCTTCAGCATTTTCAAAATCTATAGGATTGACTTTATGTGGCATAGCACTTGAACCAACTTCACCTTTCACCACTTTTTGTTTAAAATAATCCATGGCAATGTAAGTCCAAATATCTCTGCACAAATCAATGAAAATGATATTTATTCGTTTCATCAAATCAAATAAAGCGGAGAGGTCATCATAATGTGCAATCTGAGTTGTTGTTTTATATCTTGTCAGACCTAAATCTTTTTCTACAAAATTGTTGGCAAAAGCTATCCAGTCAATATCACCGAGTGCCACTTTATGTGCATTGAAATTTCCTGTTGCTCCACCAAATTTCGCATAAAGCTTTAAAGAGGAGAGTTGTGAAACTTGATTCTCTAATCTTTCTCGAAAAACTCTAAATTCTTTTCCTAAGGTAGTTGGACTTGCAGGTTGCCCATGTGTACGAGCGAGCATTGGAATTCCATCATATTCTGCTTCAAGTTCTTTTAAACGAGATTTCACCTGATTTAAATTCGGGACAATAACTCCTTCCAAGGAATCCCTTATCATCATGGGGAAAGAAGTGTTGTTGATATCTTGTGAGGTTAATCCAAAATGGATCCATTCTTTAGCTTCGTCAATTCCAAAACTTCCAATATTATCTTTAATGAAATACTCAACAGCTTTGACGTCATGGTTGGTTACAGACTCATGCTTCTTTACTGCTTCGCAATCTTCAAGTGATATGTTCTCAGCCCATGAAACAAGTTTGGAAGATAACTCTTCACCAACTGACTCAAAATTCTTAATGCCAGATTTACTTAGTGCGATAAAATATTTGACCTCGACCAAAATTCGATATTTGATAAGGGCAGCCTCTGAGAAGTAATCTTTAAGTTCCTCTGTTTTCTTTGAGTAT
>CALHKJ010000201.1 GCA_938033975.1 uncultured Saprospiraceae bacterium
ACCTGGTGGCACGCAATTTAAAGTCAAAGAGGCTGCACAATCTAAACTTGCATCAAAATCAGTTCCATCGCAAGCCGACCATGCCTCAATGGCAATGTCTGTAGCGTCTCCCGCAGCTACATCAATTTGAACAGTCACTGAACCTGGTCCTGCAACAGTGTATGAATAATATACAACGTGATCGGTAGAAGCTCCACAAAAGTTTGCATCCGCAGAGGCACATCCTGTTGTTCCTGATGCTGTTCCACTTGATGCGTCTTCTGCCGCACCACAATCATCATTTGTTGGCGCCTCCAGAAAAGCTATATCTACACTCACTGCTCCTTCTCCTCCTGGCATCGTCGCAGACATCCAATATGTTGTTCCTGGACTCACTGTAACACCTTGATCAGCATCTATACAACCTGATATACTTGTCACAACAGGACATTCTGTAAATAATTCAAACGCTCCATTTACATTTGTGAAATCTATTGAAGTAGTTCCTGATAAAGTCGTAAAAGTATACCATATTGTTGGATCGGTATCTTGTGTACAACCTGCTGTAAAGCCTTCTGGACATGCATCCGAAGTATCTCCTGATACACTCTCTGACGTACATGGTAAAAGAACAGTAACTTCTTCTGCAGATGAGCAATCGTCGTTTGCAACTGTTCCTGCCGTTTCCATTATCTCGAAATCAAAGGGCCCCTCATTTCCAGTTGCAGAACCTACTGGTATAATTAAATCCGTTCCAATTGGTACACAAAAATAAGTTAATGAGGCTCCACAAGAAACTGATGCATCATATTGTGTGCCATCACATGCTAACCAAGCATCTAAGACTACATCAGATGAACTTGTTATTGTGATAGTTGCATTTTCTTCTGTAGTAGTATAGCTATAATAAACCACATGATCATTATCTGAACACAATGATGCATCTGTTGATGCACAACTATTGTCACCACTAGTTGTTCCTGCTGAGGCTACAATTGCATCCACACACAAGTCATTTGCAGGTGCTGCATTCATTGTCAAATTAAAAGATACAGTTCCTGCACTTGCATCATCTGTTCCGGTAATAAAATATTGTGTACTTCCTGTGACCGGAATTGTCATATCACCAGTTATACATCCTGCAACTCCTGTTTGTGCAGGGCAGTCAAAATCAATTATTTGAAAGCTTCCGTTTACATTTGTAAAACTGACGCTTGTTGCTGTGGCATCTGCAGTAAATTCAAACCAAATCGTTGGGAAATTTTCTTGACCACAGGAGCCACCTGTCCAATTCTCAGGACATGCACCAGTCGTGGTTCCACTAAAAGATTCTTCTGTGCAGACAGCTGTTGGTGTAGCAGAAATAGGATCATCACAAAGGTCATTTGCTACAGCTGAAGTTTCGGAAACATCAATACCAAAGTCTCCAGTTGTTGTTGGATCAGATCCTACTTGAATTAGAATATCTCCATCTAAAACGCAATCTAAAATTATATCTCCTCCTGCACAATCTTCACCAAGAAGATTACCACCACATGCATCATAAACCGCCCATCCAGCACCAGTAATGGTTCCTGGTGTAAGTGTTAAAGTCAGACTTGATACAGGTGCCGCTACATTATATGTATACCAAACTGTTGCTTCTTGTTGAGGTGCACCACAAGATCCCAATGGCACATCTTCTGTCGAACATTCATTTGTAAGACCACTACTTGCTATCGGATCAGGACTTGAGCAATCATCATTGCTAGGTGGCGGATTCAAACTTACTGTAACTGACGAACTTGCAGTACATCCATTAATATCCGTAACTTGAACTGTTATTGTCTCCCCGTCAATTAAACCTGAAACAGTTGGATTTTGAATAAACTCATCATCAAAACTACCAGTCATATCTGAAACCCACTCCCACATATCCGCGTCGCCTCCTGTTTCACCTATCAATACATCTACTCCCGGACAAACAGGAAAAGCAGAGTCATCGATTGCGACATTAGGTGCTGGATTTAATGAAACATCTACCATCGATGAGTTACTACATCCGTTTCCATCACTTACAATCACCCAATAAGTACCATCATCCGTTCCGGCTACAGCGTTGCTTGTAATCGTTATAGGATTGGAAGTTGAACCTAATAAAGATCCTGAAGGATCTTCCCAATCAATTATTGTTTCTGTTCCACCGAAAGACAAGGTCAATTCACCATTTTCACAAGCAGCATCCACTGCAGGATCTGCAGGCAATGGCAATGGATTAACTGTGATTGTAACATCACCTACTTGAGAACATCCATTGTTATCAGTTACTGTAACCATCCACATTCCACTATGATCCACTATTGTAGCTCCATCAATGTCAACTGGATTTGAGGCTAGATAAGTCCCTCCATTCAGATCTTCCCAATCATAGGTCCATGAACCATCATCATCAGCATGTGTCGCTGATAAATCAAAGTCATCTCCTTCGCACACTTCAAAATCATCCGAATTATTATTCAAGCCCATTTCGTCAATTGCAAATACAATTGCTGTTGGGTCAAAAATTGGAGTCGTGGTCTCGGTTATATTAAATTCTCCAACATTTGCTAATTCTGAACCTACTTGAATGACAAAAGTACTTTCGCTTCCACAATCTATAATGGTTATATCAGGACCATCACATTTTTCTCCATCTAGAATTGGTGCATTCCCACAAGCATCAAAAACTGCCCATGCTGGATCACTTATTGCAGTACCATCAGGATTTAAAGTAAGGG
>CALHKJ010000202.1 GCA_938033975.1 uncultured Saprospiraceae bacterium
GTGCATAGTGTTTGGCAAGGTAATCTAAGATGATTGGTTCTTTGGTTCCTAGATCTTGCAAGCCTTGTGTTTCTTGCATCCATACAATCATATTTTTCCAACCCTGTCTGGTCGCTCGATTCTGAGTAATCAACTTTGCGGAATGGCAAGAAGTACAAGCGCCTATGATCATCTTTATATTTTTGTCAGCTTTCAATCCAGTTTTTACATGAATTCCATTTTTGACCAAATCCCAATTGTCTGCCTCTGCTTTTATTCGTCTTTCCTGAGATTTTTTTGCCATTGTTGCAAGCTCTTCTTCTGTATAACTCGGTTGATCTAAAAAGTCTAACAAGGGCTTTTGAAGTAGAATGCACATTGCTGCAATCAGAACCAATGCGATAATTGCATTAAGCAAAGTGCTGAATGTTGTCCAAAGGTTTTTAGTATTAATTTCTCTTCTGCTCATCTAGACTACTTTCACTGCAATTCTATGACAAGCATTATTTAAGTATCCTTTGGGATTCCATCCAGGGAGCAGCATTGGCTGCGTGTTTCCATCAGAGTCTGTAGCTTTTGCCCACACTTCGTAGTAACCCACTTGAGGAAAGGCCACTTTTGCACTAAAGTTTTGCCAAGCAAATCTATTGCTGCTTTCTGAAACAGTGCATTCACTCCAAGTCTTTCCAAAATCAATGGAATATTCAACTTTAGATATTTTAGTACTTGAGGTCCAAGCGTGTCCTGCCAATGGCAATTGCTGATTTAATTTGATGGTTGCGCCAGTTCGCGGTGAAGTGATCAAAGATTTAACTGGCATTTCTTCAATGATGCACATATCCTCATCACTTACTTTTGTGCCTGCTGCAACTGGATTGCAAGGAATTCTATACGAGCTACCTGTCATCTTCTGTCCATCATGGACCTTATTTCTGATGACAATTTTCTTCAACCACTTCCCAGAGCAGGAAGCTGGAAAGCCACCGAATATCAGTCGAAGAGGATGGCCATTTAGTACTGGGATGTTTTGGTCATTCATAGACCAAGCAATAAGGCTTTCATTTTCCATTGCCTTTCTTATCGGCACTCCTCGAGAAATGGGATCCTTATCTGGATCACCTGAAAGATGAATATCAGCACCATAATATCCTAGATAAACGGCGTTGGATTTTATTCCCACATCCTCAAGTACATCTTTTAATCTGACTCCGGTCCACTTTGCACAACCAACAGCTCCAGTAGTCCATTGATTTCCCTTTGCAGGTGGATTAAATTCTGATCGACCATTTCCTCCACACTCCAATGTAATGTTGTAACTAACATTCTCAAAATTGGATTTTAGTTCTTGCAGTGTATATGATTTTGTCTTAGCTGCGGACTCACCAGAAATGGTGATCTTCCAATTTTCAACATTGATATCCACTGGAGGCAATCCGTTATTTCTTACAAAGAACAAATCGTTTGGTGTCAAGGCATCATTGAGCAGATGTGCAGGGGTTTCCATATTGACAGGTCTGTCGTTGAGTACAGACATCAACTTGCTTTTCTCAGGATATTGATTTCCAAGTTGAGACTTTAGCCCAAGTAAATCTATGCCTTTCGGCAAATATTTCCCGAATACAACATTGGCACCAACTGACATGGAAAGAGAAGCTACTAAGGATTGCTTCAAAAATTTTCTTCGTTTGTTCGTCACAAGAATTGTATTTATTTTCTGTTGGTAAATCTGTTCATCTCACTCCAGATCAAGACTTGAAATTAATGAATCTTGTAAGTATGAAAATTGTTCTTCAGAGCATAGTTTTTGAATAGGAACTGTATTATCATTGGCTGCACGATAACTCCATTCTATCCAAGATCCATCATAGTTTTTGACCTTATCATAGCCAAGGATATCTCTCAAAACATAAAAAGTATGAGAAGTTCTTGATCCACTTTGACAATATAGAATAATATTCTTGTCTTGTGTTACTCCATTTACTTCTAAGTCATATCTCAAATCCTGTTCTGCTTTAATTCTATGATCACCTTTTAAGTCTGCAAGTGAAGACCAATTGAGATGAATAGCAGAAGGGATACTTCCTCTATCGAATGCCCCAATCTTATGAGAAAGCACTGTGTCCTTAAATACGAAGGGTTCTCCAAGAAACTCATAATCCTCCCTTGTGTCAATCAATATGGTATTTGTATCACTAATAGCATTTATTACATCATCAAAGTGGGCAATGATATCTTTATTGAAATAATCTTTTAGTCTATAATCAGATTTTGACTTTGGTTCACTCAACTCTTTGGTAACTGGCAATTCAGACATTTTCCAAAACTTCAAGCCTCCATTAATAATTTTAAAATCTTCAAAGCCATACAAGTTTAGTACCCAAGCAAATCGTAATGCATCAACATTTGCCTTAAGATCATAGAGCAGCAAGGTCTTCTCATTGTCATAACCAAGATCTTGAAGTAAACTTTCTATTTTTTCTTTGGACGCAATCAAGCCACCATATTCTGGATGATCTGTCTGACCATAATCAGGTCTCCAAATATTTTTTGCATTTGGGATATGTTCGAGTAGAAAAGCCTTTTCCTTTGAAACTTGAATTGGAATATATTGATCTGAATTTTCATTCAGGTATGAATGTGCCAGCTTTGCAGATATCAAATTATCCGCAGAAATGTCTTCTTTTAAATTTGAATAAGAGACGGGAGTATCAGTTTTACATGATACAAACAGGCAGATTATTGAGGCAAGTAAGAATGTAGAGAATCTCATTCACTTTTCATTTCGCGAAAAATAGTTGAAATCTTTCTAATTAGGATATTCTCTTTGAGAAAAGTGGAATTATTTTGTGAAGAAAAGCAACAGACTTAAGACGAAAGATGAAAGACGTATACGCAAATTACTGAAAGTCTTAGAAGAGTGAGTCATCCTATGTATCCTAATAATCCTAATAATCCCACCAAAAAAAAGGGAAGCAAAATGCTCCCCTCTATAAATTCCAGTTTGTGGATTTTAATATCTGTAGTATTCAGGCTTATATGGCCCTTCAGGTTTTACATTGATATAGTCAGCTTGCTCTTGTGTAAGATCTTCAAGAGTAACTCCAATCTTTGCAAGGTGAAGTCTTGCAACTTTCTCATCCAAGTGCTTAGGCAACATGTAAACTTTGTTTTCATACTTATCAGTATTCTGCCAAAGTTCAAGTTGTGCTAAAGTTTGGTTTGTAAAAGAGTTTGACATTACAAATGATGGGTGACCAGTAGCGCAACCTAAGTTAACCAATCTACCTTCTGCCAAAACGATAATGTCTTTTCCATCGATGTTGTATAAATCAACTTGTGGCTTTATTTCATCTTTTGTATTACCATAAGTACCGTTCAACCAAGCCATATCGATTTCATATCGAAGTGCCCAATGTTACAGACGATAGTTTTGTCTTTCATTGCTCTAAAGTGCTTTTCAGCGATGATGTTGAAGTTACCCGTTGCAGTTACAACAATGTTAGCTTCTTTAACAGCATCAATCATTTTCTTTACTTCGAATCCGTCCATTGCAGCTTGCAATGCACATATTGGATCGATCTCAGTAACGATTACTCTACATCCTGCACCTGCTAATGAAGCAGCAGAACCTTTTCCTACATCACCATATCCTGCAACAACAGCAACCTTACCTGCCATCATAACATCTGTTGCTCTTCTGATTGCATCAACACAAGATTCTTTACAACCATACTTGTTGTCAAATTTTGACTTGGTTACTGAATCATTGATATTGATTGCTGGAAGAGGAAGTGTTCCTTTTTCCATTCTTTCATATAGTCTGTGTACACCAGTAGTTGTCTCCTCAGAGATACCTTTGATATTTTCAACTAATTCAGGAAATCTATCAAGAACCATGTTGGTCAAATCACCACCATCGTCTAGAATCATATTTAATGGCTTACCATCTTTGAAGTTTGACAAGGTCTGCTCAATGCACCAGTCAAATTCCTCTTCATTCATTCCTTTCCACGCATATACTGGAACACCTGCTGCTGCGATAGCTGCTGCCGCATGATCCTGCGTTGAAAAAATATTACATGAAGACCAAGTAACATCTGCACCTAGGTGCACCAATGTTTCAATAAGAACTGCAGTTTGGATAGTCATGTGTAGACATCCAGCGATGTTCGCTCCTTTTAATGGTTGTGAATCGCCGTACTCCTCTCTCAAT
>CALHKJ010000203.1 GCA_938033975.1 uncultured Saprospiraceae bacterium
TACCATGGATATTGACGATTTCAAGGTTGGAATCTTTCTTTAGGTATTTTCTAAGCTTTGTTACAAAAACATCCATACTTCTTGCTGTGAAGTAGTTGTCTTCTCCCCAGATCTTAGTCAATGCCAATGATCTAGAAAGTACGTCGTTTTTGTAAAGGCAGAACATTCTTAAAAGGTGTGCTTCTTTTGGTGAAAGCTTTTCCTTCTCAACGCCTGTCTCTCCTTTGAAACTTAAAATTCTAAGTGGGTAGTTAAAGTGGTATCTACCAATGATGAATTCTTTGATATCTTCATCTGGGCCTAAGCCTTTACTTGTTCTTTTTAAAATTGCTTGAACTCTGTAAAGTAATTCTTCAGAATTAAAAGGCTTGGTGATATAGTCGTCTGCTCCAATTTTAAATCCTTCCAAAACATCTTCTTTCAATGTTTTTGCGGTTAAGAATATGATTGGAACATCTTTATTTTTTTCTCTGACCTCTTTTCCTAATGTGAAGCCATCTTTCTTAGGCATCATCACATCAAAGATGCAAAGATCATAAGTGTCTTGTTCAAATTTTTGGTAACCCATCTCTCCATCGACAGCAAGGGTTACATCATAATCGTACATCTCTAGATAAGATTTCAGGACATCTCCGAAATTCATATCATCTTCTACAAGTAAAATTTTTTGGTTTGACATGTTCTAACATTTAATGTTTTAATGCTTTTGTTAAAGCATTTAGTTCAGGATGACTAGGAAATGTCAGTTATTATGGTGTAAAAGTTCTCTTTTTAGATGTAAAAAGCAAGTATTAGTCACATTTTTCTTAAAGAAAACCTTAACTAATGTCTAAACGGTAAAATTAACTTAAAGCTGCTTCCCTTTCCAAGTTCACTGTTAACATTTATAGAACCCTTGTGAGCCGAAACCAATGCTTTGACATAACTGAGGCCCAAACCAAAGCCCTTAACGTCGTGTCTATTGCCAGTATGGACTCTATAAAACTTGTCAAAAATGTTTTTCAAAGCGTCTTTGGACATGCCAATTCCGTTATCTGTGATGGTAATTTGGATTCCATCCTTAACATTCTTAGTAGCAATGCTTATTTCTGGCTTTTCTGGAGAGTACTTCTCTGCATTATCTAGCAGATTATGGAAAATATTCGAAATATGGTTTTGGTCCCCTTCGATAATAAAGTGCTGAGCATCCAAATTTTTAGTCAATTTACCTTCTCTTTGATTGACCTTCAAACTCATATTTTGAACAGCACGATCTATCAATTCATGCACATCCAATTGGCCAAGGTTTAATTTGAAATCTTCTTTATCTATCGTAGCCATTTGCAAAACCTTTTCTACCTGGTTGAGCATTCTTTTATTTTCTTGTTTGATTATACCGGCAAACCGTCGAATCTTATCCTCGCTATTTATGATCTTATCCGAAGTAATGGAATCAGTTGCTAGGGATATGGTAGCGATTGGTGTCTTAAACTCATGGGTCATATTATTGATAAAGTCGGTTTTCATTTCTGAAACTTTCTTTTGCTTGAAAATTACCCAGACTACATAAGAAAAGCAAAACAAAATCAAACTGGTAAATATAATAGAGGACATTAATGAGAGCCAAACTTTTGACCAGAGGTAACCTGCTTTATTCTTAAAAAAGATTTTTAATGATCCAGGGCTTTTCGAATCAGTATTAAAAAGAGGTATCGAATAATTTGATGTATTAAGACTTTGAGTTTCTGGACTTTCGATACTGCTGCTACCACCAATTTCTCCTACATAAAAATTTCCATTTACGATTAAGAAGGTTTCGCTTTCATTGGAGTAAATCCCATAATCTGAAAGAATATCCAGTCCTTGATTTTCTAGCTCATCTTTTATATAAATGTCAAGATTGTCTTTATCTATATTTTCCAATTTCGTCTGAGGATCCAAATAAAAAGAAGTACTTGAAAATTCTTTTCTCAATTGGCGAGTTCTAAAATCTTCTTTCTCAGGATTTAAAATTCTATCTACAATTGGTTTTCGCTGAGTGGATTTGAAGGTAAATTGCTCTGTAGATTCTTCTTTCTTTTTAAAGTCATCTTGAATACGCTGCTTTACTTGATTGAGTACCATCGTCACCTTATCTTCAAAAGCTTTCTCGTTCAAGTCAACCTGCCATTTAATCCATGCAAATTGGATGATGGCAAGCCCTATGAGTGCGGTACTCATAATCCCGATAATTATCAGAATGACCTTTTTATTCATAAGGTAAAGTTATCTCTTTTGTATTGAATCTACTCAACCTTATGATAAGTTTAAAACTAATTGCCAAGGAACAATTGATTTCTATCTTTGTGTATGCAAAAAATCGAACATATTGGGATTGCTGTAAAGGATCTGGATCAAGCAGAGACGACCTATGCCTTGTTATTGGGCGCCAAACCATACAAGAGAGAATTAGTAGAATCAGAAGGTGTATTGACGTCATTTCTTAGAAATGGTCCTAATAAAATTGAATTATTGCAGGCTACAAATGATAACAGTCCAATCGCAAAATTTATAGAGAAGAAAGGAGAAGGCATTCACCATGTTGCCTTTTTAGTAAGCGACATTCATGCAGAAATGGAAAAAATGAGAGCAGATGGCTTTCGTATATTAAATGATGAACCAAAACATGGTGCGGACAATAAATTAATTTGTTTCATCCACCCAAAATCTGCCAACGGTGTTTTGATCGAGTTATGCCAAGAACGTAAGTACTCAGTCTAACATGGAATGGTGGATTCCAATCATAGGATTTTTAGGAGGGATGGTCGCAGGTGTCATGAATACTCTTGCTGGCTTTGGGTCGATTATTACCTTATCCATTCTTATGGAGTTGATGGGCCTTCCGGCAAATGTGGCCAATGGAACCAATCGACTTAATACCGTCTTTGCAGGAATCACTGCAACTGCCACTTTCATCAAAAATGACAAGTTGGATATTTTTCGAGGACGATGGTATTTAATCTTTACATCCTTGGGAGCATTTATAGGAGTATACTTAGCACTCATTGTTAGCAATGAGCAGTTTAAAATCATTTTTAAATTCCTCATAGTTGTCCTCTTTCTAATCCTTCTTTTGAATCCTAAAAAGTTACTTAAAGAGTACGCTGGTGAGTATAATCTTCGGCTTTATATTTTGATTCCAGTATTCTTATTGATTGGAATTTATGGTGGTTTTATCCAGATGGGTATGGGAGTATTTTTTATTGTTGCCATTGCATTGCTGGGTAGATATAATCTCGTGGAAGGAAATGCTTTAAAGGCTTTTATTGTTTTAGCTTATTCGATTATTGCGCTTGTAATATTTTGGTGGAATGGACTGGTGGATATCAAAGCGGGTATAGCCATTACGGTAGGACAAATGTTAGGTGCCTGGCTGACTGCAAGATTCGCATCGAAATACAAAAATGCCAATATTTGGGCCTATCGAGTCTTACTTATCATTGTTATATTTGTGATATTATATTACTTCGGTATTTTTGCCTTACTAGCAAAGCTGTTTTAAATGAAAAATTTTATTTTTCTTCTCATTGTCCTATTTACCTTGAGTGGGACCAAATGCAATGATGTAAATGAAGATCCATCGTTTAAAACAATCTTTAAAGAACTTGAATCAGAATTTCCTCAAATTCTAGCTAAGCCAGAAAAGTTTGAAGTCCAAGTAAGGTATACTCAAATTAATTTGGATTCGAAAGATAAATTGGAGTTTGAAAACTTCGATTACCGTGTGGATCCATTCCAATATTTTTATCCTGCTAGCACTGTCAAGATGCCTGTTGCCTTTCTTGCTTTAGAAAAGTTAGAGATGATTCAAAAATCGGGCTATAAGGTCGATATCGATACTCCTTTGAGATTTGGAAAAGGAATGAGTCCGCAAACCACCTTTAGTGAAGATAATACAGCCAAAGATTCAATCATTACGCTAAGACATTTAATCAATCGTGTATTCTCAATAAGTGACAACAATGCCTACAATAGATTGTATGAATTTGTTGGAAGAGATGATATCAACAAAGAATTGAGAAGCAAAGGATTATTTGATCACTCTAGGATTATAACTAGAGTAGGGGTTTCGGGATTTGATTATGAGACCAACGCTTTCGCAAATCCCTTCGAGTTTTACAATGATCATGGTGTAATCTATTCTGAAATTGTAAGAAAGTCCCACAATGATTTTAGATCCTTGGTTGTTAAAAATTCAATCAAAGGAAAAGCTTATATAGATTCAGCAGACAATCTTGTCAACCAGCCATTTGATATGTCAAATAAAAACTTTGTCAATATTGAAGACCTTGAAGGTAGTTTGCAACGAATTATTTATCCTGAATATTTTTCTAAAAAATCTAGATTTCAAATAAGTAATTATCATAGCGCATTTTTGAGACATGCCATGGCTCGACTACCTCGTGAGCAGAACTATCCGCAATATGATCTAGATCAATATCACGATAGTTATGTAAAGTTTTTTATGTATGGTGACAATAAAAATGAAATTCCAGATCACATCAGAATTTTCAACAAGGTAGGCTATGCATATGGCACCCTAACGGATTGTGCCTTTATTGTGGACCTTAAATACAATCTTGCTTTCTTCCTTACTGCAACGATACATGTAAACGAAAACCAAATTTTCAATGATGGGGTATATGAATATGATGAAATTGGAATTCCATTCTTGGCTTCTTTGGGTAGAAAGGTCTATGATTTAGAGCTATCAAGAGAAAGACCTAAGTATGATCTTTCTAGATTTAAGTTGAAGTATGATCGTGAATTTATTGCCAAGACCAAAAAGTAAACTCATAACAATTACAAGTTTATTCCCATTGCTTTCAAATCCTTGTTTAATTGTTCGGGCGAATGAAAATGAATGCATTTAATTCCATGCTTTTCTGCGGCTAAAATATTCCTTTTGTTGTCATCTATAAATAATGACTCCTCAGGTACTAAATCGTATCGATTCAAGATCGTATTGTATATTTTATCCTCAGGTTTTTTACATTTTTCAACTCCAGAAATAACTATTCCATCAAACCAATGTAGGAACTCATACCTAGCTTCGGCAACAGGAAATGTCTCTGCTGACCAATTGGTCAGAGCCAGCACTTTATAATTTTCGTCTTTGATAAACTTATCGAGAATTTCAACGGTACCATCGATGGCACCTGTAAGCATTTCTTCCCATCGTCCATAGTAGGCGAGAATGTTTTCTCTATGTTCAGGATATTTTCGAATGAGCAGTTCGTTGGCTTGGACAATGGGTCTTCCACCATCTTGTTCTTCATTCCAATCAAATGTGCAGATATTTTCAAGAAACCAATTGACTTCTTCTTCTGTATCAAATATCGTTTTGAAAACTTCTTTAGGATCCCAACCAATCAGTACTCCACCTAAATCAAAAATGATGTTCTTAATGTGGCTCAAATTACTCTTTGATTTCGATGTTCAGAATTTCATCTCCCATTCTGATGTCATTAATTGTCTCCTGGTCCTTATCTCCATGAATTTTTCCAAAGACAGTGTGATTACCATCCAACCATGGAGTCTCCACATGTGTTATGAAAAACTGACTACCATTTGTACCAGGACCTGCATTTGCCATTGATAAAACCCCTCCTGAATCATGCTTTAATTCTGGGTGGAACTCATCAGCAAATTTGTAACCTGGGCCTCCAGTTCCTGTCCCTAGCGGACAACCTCCTTGAACCATAAATTCAGGAATCACCCTATGAAAGGTCAAGCCATCGTAATATCCTTTCTTAGATAACTCTAAAAAATTTGCTACCGTCAAAGGACATTTTTGAGCAAATAAGGTGAGGTTGATATCTCCTTTATTTGTGCGAATACAGATCTCGACATCCTTATCAAAGCTTGCGGCATGCATTAGCATCTGGATTTCTGCTATATCTATTTTATCTGTTGCTGACATATTTCTTCTGTTTAATATTATTGTTAGAAGCGCAAAAATAAGCGAATGTTGCAATATTTAGGGCTTTTAGCCACTAATATCGCGCCCTATCTAAAATAATTCTAAATAAGTTTATCGAATTTAACTGACAATTTGAACCAATGGATTATTTTAAATTTGTCAAACAGAAAAACGAATAACATGTGGATCATTAAGTTTCTAACCTCAAGCATCGGACGAAAGTTACTGATGAGCTTGACAGGGTTGTTTCTAATACTGTTTCTTACCGTCCACCTAGCTGGTAACTTACAGTTATTGAAAAACGACGGAGGAGAAGCATTCAACTCATATGCGTATATGATGACGCATAATCCTCTAATCAAATTGATTTCTTATGGAAATTATTTCTTCATTTTGCTTCATGCCTTTGTTGGAATATTATTGACTTTTCAGAATAGAGCTGCAAAAGGAACCAAGTATGCTGTTTCAACCAATGAAAACGCAGAATGGGCATCAAAAAATATGGCCCTATTAGGTACATTGATTTTGGCTTTCATCTTCCTTCATATGGGAGACTTCTGGTTTAAAATGAAAATGGAACAAGAGTGGAATCCAAATGGTGATTGGTTGAATATGTACAACTCAGAGACATTAGGCCATCCAGTTGTGGATCTTTACGAAAGAGTTGCCTACACATTCAAACAACTTTGGATGGTTATCGCATACCTAATTGGTTTGATTGTTTTAGCTTTTCACCTTAACCATGGATTTGCAAGTGCTTTCCAAACTTTGGGAATTAATCATAAGAAGTATACTCCTTTGATTAAATTTTTGGGTAAGGCTTACTCAATAATAGTTCCTTTGGGATTTGCAATTATTCCTATTGTCCACTACTTTTTTAAATGATAATAAGATATGTCTAGTATAAAATTAGAATCGAAAGTACCTGCAGGAGAATTAGCAGAAAAGTGGACTCAGTACAAGGGGTCCATGAATCTTGTAGCTCCAAATAATAAAAGAAGAATTGATGTCATCGTGGTTGGTACTGGATTAGCAGGAGCTTCCGCAGCAGCAACTTTGGGTGAGCTTGGATACAATGTGAAAGTATTTACTTTCCACGATTCTCCAAGAAGAGCACATAGTATTGCTGCACAAGGAGGAATCAATGCTGCCAAGAATTATCAAAACGATGGAGATAGTGTCTGGAGACTTTTCTATGATACCATCAAAGGGGGTGATTACAGATCAAGAGAAGCAAATGTTCACAGACTTGCTGAAGCAAGCAAAGATATTATCGATCAATGTGTTGCTCAAGGTGTTCCATTTGCAAGAGAGTATGGCGGTCTTTTGGCCAATAGATCTTTTGGTGGTGTTCAAGTATCAAGAACCTTTTATGCAAGAGGTCAGACAGGACAACAATTATTAATTGGAGCATACCAAGCTCTTGCAAGACAGGCATCTGTTGGAAAATGTACGATATATAACAGGCATGAAATGTTGGATATCGTAAAAGTAGATGGCAAGGCAAGAGGAATTATAGCAAGAAATTTATTGACTGGAGAATTAGAAAGACATTCTGCTCACTGTGTTGTTTTAGCAACTGGTGGTTATGGAAATGTTTTCTATCTGTCTACCAATGCAATGGGCTCTAATGTCAGCGCAGGATGGAGAGCAGTAAGAAAGGGAGCCTTAATGGCTAATCCTTGCTTTACGCAAATTCACCCAACC
>CALHKJ010000204.1 GCA_938033975.1 uncultured Saprospiraceae bacterium
ATTTCTTTTATAATTTTTGAAAATCCTGCTTTCTAACACTATTAGATTCGCCATAGGATTATGAAGCTTATTTAAGCTTAAAATTTTATCTTTACGTCTTCTTAAAAATAATAACGTGAAGATATCTTTAAATTGGTTGAAATCGTATTTGCCATTGGAAATGGACCCTACTCAGATTGGAGAAATCCTTACTGACATTGGACTGGAAGTAGAGGGAATGGATCAGGTAGAAACGATCAAAGGTGGACTGGAAGGGCTTGTGATTGGCAAAATCCTAACTTGTGAAAAACACCCTGATGCAGATAAGCTTCAAATCACCACGGTAAATGTAGGTTCGGAAGAACCATTGCACATTGTATGTGGTGCTCCAAATTGTGCTGCAGGACAAACTGTTGTTGTTGCCACTCATGGTACGGTACTCTACCCTGCTGAAGGAGATTCTTTCAAAATTAAAAAGGGAAAAATCAGAGGTCAAGTATCTGAAGGGATGATTTGTGCTGAGGATGAAATCGGATTAGGCACAAGTCATGATGGCATCATTGTCATCGAAGAAGAAGTTAAAGCTGGTACTCCAGCCAAAGATTACTTTAAGGTTGATACAGATATAGTTTACGAGATTGGGCTTACGCCAAATAGATGTGATGCTACTTCTCACCTTGGAGTCGCAGAAGACCTACTTGCCTACCTAAAAATAAATCACGATTACGAGGGTCAGGTAGAAACACCAAACTTGGTTAATTTCCAAGTGCGTGCCGAAACACTGAAATTCAATGTTGAAGTTTTAAATGAGGAGGATTGTCCAAGATACTCTGGAATCACCATTTCTGAAATTGAAGTTGGAGAATCTCCACAATGGATCAAGGATAGATTAAATGCAATTGGTGTGCGACCTATCAACAATGTGGTAGATATCACCAATTATGTTTTGCAAGAGTATGGACAACCATTGCATGCATTTGATGCAGACAAGGTTGAGGGTAACAAAATAATTGTTGACAATTTGCCGAAAGGCACAAAATTCGTCACCCTTGACGAAAAAGAAAGAACACTAAGCGCTACAGATCTTATGATCTGCGATGGTAATAAAAAAGGAATGTGCATTGCAGGTGTTTTTGGAGGTATTCATTCTGGAGTAACTGATGGAACCAAAAATATTTTTCTTGAGTCAGCTCACTTCAGTGCTGGCAGTATAAGAAGAACTAGCACCAGTCATTTATTGAGGACAGATGCAGCAAAAGTTTTTGAAAAAGGTTCTGATCCAAACATTACTATTAAGGCATTAAAGAGAGCAGCATTACTGCTTGAAGAATATGCAAATGGTAAGATCAGTTCTGAAATCATCGACATCTACCCCAAAGAAATTACTCCAAAAGAAGTAGAACTTCATTACAGCAAAGTAAACTCTGTCATTGGTGTTGAAATACCAAAGGACAGCGTGCATAATATTCTTTCAGCAATGAAAATGGAATTAAAACCCATTGACAATGAAAGTATTTTAGTCAAAGTTCCCACTAACAAATGTGAGGTACTCAGAGAAGCAGATCTAATTGAGGAGGTATTGCGAATATATGGATTCAACAAGGTCCCTATTCCAACAACTATCAAATCGAGCATCAGTTACAAATCATATCCTTCCAAAAGAGATATCAAAGAAACGATTTCAAACTTTCTTAGCTCTAATGGATTTAATGAAATGATGGGTCTGTCTTTGATTGAATCAAAAAATGTTTTACCACAACTTAACATTGATGATTCCGAGCTAGTGTATATCAACAATACTTCCAACATCCATTTGAATATTATGAGACCCGAGCCACTGGTGAGTGGTCTTGTAAGTGTGGTTCACAACCACAACTATGCTCAAAGAGATTTAGCCTTGTATGAATTTGGCAAGACCTACAAAAAGGATGGTGAAGGTTTTGCAGAAAAAGAATATTTATCAATGTTTCTAACAGGAAACCAA
Source organism: uncultured Saprospiraceae bacterium (assembly GCA_938033975.1). Taxonomy (GTDB): domain Bacteria; phylum Bacteroidota; class Bacteroidia; order Chitinophagales; family Saprospiraceae; genus JAHDBF01. The sequence continues at coordinate 1,964 of CALHKJ010000204.1, forward strand.
AATATTGAACATTGGGAAAATTCTTCTGCAAGCCAATCTGATTTGTATGCCGTAAAAAAATGGGTCAATTGGATTTTAGAAAGAATCGGAATTTCAAGCTATCAAGTTGAAGAACTGGCAAACGATAAGTGGGATTATGGCATGAGCTACAAGCGAGGAAAGGATAATATTGTAAGCTTTGGTCTAGTCAATCACGAACTATCAAAAGCAATGGAAATTAAGCAGGATGTGTACTCTGCTATTTTCGATATGGAAACCATCTTAAAATTTGGATCTAAAAACAAATTGAAGGTTGATGAAATATCAAAGTTTCCCGCAATGCGAAGAGATCTTGCTTTAGTGCTAGATGAAGGCGTCACCTTTGATAAGGTAGAAACGATTTCTAAGAAATTGAAATCAAAAATATTGAAGCAGATATCCTTATTTGATGTCTACAAGAGTGAAGAACATTTAGGCAAAGGTAAGAAGTCTTACGCTGTTAAGTTCATGTTCCAAGACCTCAATAATACACTGAAAGACAAAGCTGTAGACAAAGAAATAAATCAACTGGTCAAATCTTTTGAAACTGAGCTTGGTGCAAGCATAAGATCTTAAAAAAAATCGGCTACAATTAAGGGTATTGATTGACGAATACATGAAATTCGTCGACAAGAAAATCACATTAGAAATTCATTTTCAAGTCCATTTCTTAAAAATATGGCGATTATTGGACTAATTTGATAAAGTTCTGAATTTCAATGAGCTAAACATTGGGCTTGGTCTCTTAGTGATATAATAACTATGGATTTCATCTTAAATTAACTTATCTTTGTCACAGAATTACTATGATACGTTCTACTCAGAAAGCTGAATAGCCCGTTTAAAAGTTATTTTTTTGATAGATATTGTGAAAATGAGCTGAAAAACACCTCATTTTGGAAAGAGAGGC
>CALHKJ010000205.1 GCA_938033975.1 uncultured Saprospiraceae bacterium
TTCAACTTGGAACTCTCACAGGTATTAGACTTGGTATTATTGATAGAAATACCACATACCACCAAGCCAATATTTATGCGAGTGGTCTTTTAGGTGAAGGCGAATCTTTTTTTGAAATAGGCTTGGGATATGAAGTCCTGTTAGAACTTGGAAATGCTAGTCATTTTGTTTTCCACACACCAAGAGTAATTTTAGGTTATAGACGTATTTTGGAGCAGAGTTTATTTCGTGTTGGTCTAGGTTTTCCTGAACTTGTGTACATCGGTACAGGTATTAGATTTTAGCATGTCAACTTTCCAATTTAAACAATTTGAAATTCAACAAGATAAGGTACTTTTTAAAGTAAATGTCGATGCTGTGCTATTGGCCGCATGGGCAAATGTTCAAGATAAAACTCATGGGCTAGATATAGGTACAGGAACAGGAGTTATTGCCTTAGCGTGTTGCCAAAGAAATGATCAGTTGGAGATGGATGCTATAGAGATTGATGACGCTTCCGCAAATCAGGCCTTGCAAAATTTTAAAGCCAGTAAGTTTCATTCACAACTTAAGCTGATTCATAAAGACCTACAGTCATTTGCCTTGAGCAGTAAAACAAAATATGATTTTATAATATCCAATCCTCCATATTTTCAATATCAAAACTCCACACCAGCAAAATCTAATTTGCAATTTGCAAAACATACCAACAAGCTCTCTTTTGAAGATTTACTGAAAGGAGCTATTGAATTAATGACATCCATTGCAACTTTTAACTTAATTCTTCCAGATGCAGAAGGGAAGTTGTTTATTGATATGGCTAGCAAATCTGGTTTGCATCTGAATCGAATTACAAAAGTTAGTGGACGAATTGGAAAACCAACAGAAAGACTTTTGATGTGCTTTTCATTTCAAAAGTCAAACTTGTCAGAATCAGAATTAACAATTCAAAAAACTGGAGTTAGACATGACTACACCGATGAGTATGTCAAATTGGTTAAAGATTTTTATACCATTCTATAATTCTAATAAAGTCAGATGACCCAAGATGTAAATTAGATTCACATCCTGAGTCAACATTAAAAGACTTTATTCTAAGTTGAAAGTTCGGCTTAGTACTTGGATTGGGTCACTGTTCAATTCTACTTCTACTCTCACTTCTGCTTCAGGCCATTCTGTTGCCGGAGAGTATTCTTGTACTGCCTTTACTCCACATTCTTCTGTAAATTCGGACAATGAAGAGGTTCTTGTAAGTGGATCTTGAAGTACCCATTCGTCATTAATTCTTTGATAAACTCTAAATGTTAATTCGCTGTCGGATTCAACATTGTGACTTAAGGTAGATACCGTAAATACGGAGGTTTTGTCAATGGATGATTCGTTGCTTGAGCATTCCGTTTCTTCCAAATCTGCAACCGGGGTACCACATACTCTGATCTCCGTTAAGCTAAGATCCTTTTCAGGACAACAAGAACTTACCATAAAAATGATCATAATTAGGCTAAATAATTGTAGGATAAATTTTAAGTTAATTAAAGTCTTTTTCATCATTAATAATTTTGTTGTGATTAACTAATGAGATTAGACGTAACCATTTTCCTGATGTGAACTCGTTTTTGATTTTTTTTACATTTCTATACCTATAAGCTTAGTTCTTCTAATAAATTGGGCTTTATTGTTGAATGTTTTCACTTTAAGGATGGAAGCAAGACATTAATTTGTCGATCACTCAAATTCTACGAAGCAGCACTCAATCCTTATGGCTTTTGCCGTGTCCACCGTTCCCATATTGTCAATCTTGATTGCATCAAAAAGTATCACAAAGGGAAGGGTAGTTCTGTGTTTTTAGAAAATGGAAAAGAGATATTGGTTTCTAAGAATAAGAAACTGATTTAATTCAGCGAATTGAAGAGTGGCTCTCCTAAGCTTCCGCAAGTGCTTTCAAAGCCTCATTCATTGCTTCAAAACCTGACTTGGTGTCTGTGTCCAATTTTTTTGAAAACATACCCACCAAAATTCCATTGAATTTTTCTTCTTGTCTGAAAGTAACACTTCCATCCTTGTTGTCATCGATATGAAAGCTATGCTCTCCATCAAATATTCCTTTAAAGAATAATCGACCAATCCATCTAATTTCTTTTTGTTGCTTAACAACCAAAACCTCTGGTTTGAAGGTCATGCCATCTATATCAGCAACAATGGTCTTGCCTACCACAAAGTCTCCTTTTATTGATTTTATAAATGGATTCCAACTTGGATAATTTGCTGTGTCACTCAGAATGCTCCATACTTTTTCAGGAGTCGAATTGATAATAATGCTGGTTTTAATTTCTTTTTTTGCCATCTTAATTTGTTTATACAACAAAGATGGGCGCTTAATTTTTCAGTTCTCTTGACATTTGTCAAGAACTCAATTTTTTTCTTACTCTACTAAAAGTTTCTGGGGTCATACCAAGCATAGAGGCGATATATTGAAGTGGTACTAGGTTGAGAATTTCTGGGTTTTGATCAAGCAATTCAAGGTACTTTTCTTCAGCTGTCATGGAAATTTGATTGAAAACTCTATTTTCTAAAGTAATGAAACACTTGGCAATGAACAATTTTTCTAATTCCATCCAATTAGGAATGTGTTTATTTATTTTCAAGTAGTCCTCTTTAGAGATTTTATATACCTCGCAATCAGTTAGTGCTTGAATATTAAATCTTGAAGGGGCATTGAAGATGAGACTCGAAAGATCGGTTAAGAACATGCCTTTGGTAGCAATCCATTGAGTAACTTCTTTATTGCCATTTTTGTCAAGAGCAAACAATCTAAAAATACCTTCCTTGACAAAAGATAAAGAAACACCATATTGTCCTTCTTTAATTATGTAATCATTTTTTTTGACAGCAGCTGGTGTGAATGAATGCGATACCTTTTCTAATCCATTGCCTTGTATTCCAAAATATGTTTGCACATAGTGTTCTATTTCATTCATTGTTCTAATTTAATTCCTCCAATCGATACCTAAAACTAAAGAATAATAAAATTAATATGCTACTTTAGATATTGTCTTTTCTTAATTAAAAAGCTGTAAGTAAGTCGTCAAATGGATCATAAACCTTTGCATAAATTAAAATTGAATCTGAATGAATATTTGGATGAAAAGCAAAAACACTTTGAGTTTGTTGACTGTCCTTCATGTGGGGATCATGTAAATGCAGATGGAATTAATTTGGCCAACCTTATGGCAAAGTGTGGCAAGTGTAGTGCTATTTTTACTATTGATGATATCAAAGCTGGATTGAATGAAAAAGCAAAAGATAATCAACCAATTGTTAGGCCTGAAGGAGTTGAAAAATATTACTATGGTGATGAGTTAGATTTGACAGTCAATCAAACCAACTTCGTGCTAGAATGGATTTTTTCAATTTTAGCACCGATATATGGCTTTGGATTCTTTGCAGGATGGGTAGCCGGAGAAATTCCTTTATTTCTTCCAATTATCTGTGCAATTCTCGCGCTAATATCAATAGCCAGTGTAGTGACCAGGAAAAGACAAATGTCACACATTAGAGTAAGTGATGAAATTATTGATGTTGTTCACAGGCCGAAAAAATTCAATAAAAATGTAGAATTTCGAACTTCCGATGTTGAGCAGGTTTACGTGGCGGATATGGGTAAAACTACTACTGGTGTGTACAAGGTAATGCTAGTTTTAAATGATGGCGATTCACAAAAACATGAATTACTCATAAAAGGTTTAAAATCAATCCGTCTTGCAAAATATATCGAGCAGGAAATAGAAAATCACCTGGCAATTGAAAATCAAAAGGTAATTGAGGAGGTGAAGTAAATACCCAGATCTTCTTATCATCCTATTTATTCCTTTGGGGAATTTGTGCAACAATAGGACACATTCTTTAAATTGTGATTATCAATAAGTAATAAATAATTCAAGAAATCTTGTATTTTACATAAGACCTATTTTAAAATACAAAACCAATACCTTTGAAAACCAAGATCCTACCTTACAGACTGGGAGTACTAGCATTCCTGAGTCTTTGCATGATTTATTCTTGCAACTCAAATACAGCCACTTCAAATTCTTCTAAAACAGACTCAAGCCAATCGGGATGGACTGACATCTTTGATGGCAAAAGCCTCGATGGTTGGATCAACCATGGAGCAGAAAAATGGTATGTTGACAATGGAGAAATCATTTGCGAAAGCGGCCCTAAAGAAGAATACGGTTACTTATCCACAGAGAAATTTTATGACGATTACGAATTGACACTTGAATTCAAACAAGAAGCAAATGGAAATTCTGGTGTATTCTTTAGATCAACCTTAGAAGG
>CALHKJ010000206.1 GCA_938033975.1 uncultured Saprospiraceae bacterium
AAAAGGATCCAATTTACTCCTGACCTTATGCCTTCCGATATTACAGGATCAGAAATCTTGGATGAGAGTAGAACATTCAAATTTAATGAAGGTCCTTTATTTTCAAATATCGTACTTGCGGATGAGATCAACAGAACTCCACCAAAAACTCAAGCTGCCTTACTAGAGGCGATGCAAGAGAAGTCAGTAACTGTAAATGGTGTAAGACACATACTACCAAAACCTTTCTTCGTATTGGCAACACAAAACCCGATTGAACAAGAAGGAACCTATCCTTTACCAGAAGCACAGTTGGATAGATTTATGTTCAACATCACCTTGGATTATCCAAGTTATGAGGAGGAATTGAACGTAGTAAAAAATACCACGACTAACATAGAAACCAATCTTAATAATGTATTGACTGGTGCTCAGATTATTGAGTTCCAGCAAATCGTAAGAAAGATTCCGATTGCAGATAATGTATTAAGCTATGCCGTATCACTTGCATCCAAAACTAGGCCTGGCACTAAGATGGCAACGGATGAAGTAAACAATTACATTTCTTGGGGAGCTGGACCGAGAGCATCTCAATATTTGGTGCTTGGTGCAAAAGCTCATGCAGCCATCAGAGGAAAATACTCACCAGATATTGAAGATGTAAAAGCGATTGCTAATTATGTGCTTAGACACAGAGTGGTGCGTAACTACAAAGCAGAAGCGGAAGGAATTACTGAAGAGCAAATCATCAGTCGTTTGATGTAGATTTTTGATCGATGTCAGACTTCAGATTTCAGAGGTCAGTTGTTTCGTTTATACCTCTTCTAGTTTTTTATAATAATTTGAATAGGCAAACGTCAATTATTGCCAATTGTGCATCTTTATAGTAGAAAGCTATAGAAATGAAACTAAAATATCTCATATACGGCCTTATAATACTACTTGCCTACTCTTGCAGCACAGGAATGGGAAGTGCCAATTCTGGTCCTAAGCCACATGCCTTGGGAAAAATGAATGAAGTAGTTGTCATTGCTGAGAAGGAATTATGGGAAGGAGCAATAGGCGATACTTTCAAGTTTTATTTCGGCTCCGCATATCCTATCATGCCTACTCCAGAACCAATCTTTGATATCCGTCACTTTGATTTGAACGAATTGACAGTTGCTCCTTTGAGAAAAGAGCTACGTACCTATGTGATCTTAGCAGATCTAAATGATACAGATTCTGATATCACAAGAATGGTCGGCAGAGATCTTGGAGAAAGTAAGTATGATAAATCACAAACTGATAATACTTTCAACTCATCTGTTGGAAGAGATAAATGGGCCAAGGGTCAAGTCTTATTTTATTTGTTTGCAAATGGAGAAGATAAATTAGCGGAGGTCATTGGCAATAGTTTTCCAGGAATCGCCACGAGAGTCAATCAGCACGATCAAGAAAAATTATCACAAAGCATATTTGCGGGAACGCACAATAATAACTACATCAATCTGATCGAAGAGAAGTATGGAATGAATATCAAGATTCCAAGCAGCTTCAAAAAAGCATTAGATGTGGAAGATCTGACCTGGTTCAGAAGAGACGATAGTGAGTATATTCTGAATCTCGTTTTTGACAAAAAACCATACAATGCAGAAAGTCAGTTAACCCCTCAGGCCATCAAGGACTGGATTACAACTTATGGCAAAACCTATGTCACATCCGATCGACTAGGGGACAAGCTGGTCATCAACGAAACAGACTTACCAATCTTTGATTACACCAAAGAAATCAAAGGAGCATTTACCACTGAGATACGTGGCACCTGGGAGATGACCGAAGAGTTTCTCGCCGGTCCATTTTTTGGCTATAGCATCCTCAATGAAAAAACCAATGAGGTAATCTACGCTATGGCTTTCATCTCCGCACCTGGAAAAGACAAGCGAGACAGAATGCAGCAACTAGAATTTATGGTACACTCGTTGGAGTGGATGTAGGAGGAGCGGTTCCCGCTCCGACCGTTCGCTTTGCTCACTTATAGACCGTTCGCTTTGCTCACTTATAGACCGTTCGCTTTGCTCACTTATAGACCGTTCGCTTTGCTCACTTGTGGACCGTTTCGCTTTGCTCTACTTGTAGACTGTTTTCAATAAAGAGGAGCCCAAAAAATCAAGCACATACCTATAATCCATATAATCATGCTTGTTGGCTAAACTATTCATTTACAATCATTGTTATTAAATTTGATAAACAAAATCAAATTAAATGGCAGAAAAGAAAAGGCCGGATAACGTTGTATTCAACGAAAAGACGCAAAAGTATGATGCTGCCATCAAACCCTATGGTACCAATCTTGGGGCACCATCCATTATAAGCACTGATACTACGGCATGGAAGAATAGAAGTATCAATAAGGTGAATCACAAGATTCAAGCAAAATATCTTGAGTTGAAGGCTGAGTACGAAAACATGCTTAGGGAGTATGAGTACAACAAATTGATATTTGGAGCTAAATTTTCTTTCGAGCCAGTTATTGGAGAAACCTATCACTTATATGTGCGTGAAAGCGGTGAATATTTTCTTTCAATGATCGCTCCACACGAATGTCGATTTAATCATTTTGGTAGTTTTTATCTTAATGTAGATCAAGTGTGGGTGAAAGTAGGAGAAGAAACTAATCATTAGATTCTGAGGCCACTCTCGAGCTATACCTATCTATCAGCTAATCCAGATTTTTATTTCGATTTTCTATTAAGGAGATCTCAAGCAGCTTTAACTTCTTTAATGCTGTTTATCATTATATAATAGCTATTATACGTTTTTGGCAAAAAAATTTTTTTCGTCAAATGACACTTTTTTATAAATTCGCCGTCAAAATCGATGAGAATAAATAATCAAACACCGATCACATGTTAAAGAAACTTTTAGTACTTAGTTTATTTGTTATTGTTGCAGGATTTGCAACAGCCCAGGAAGGCACAAAAATCAAGATCTCAACTGAATTTGGAGATATGATAGCAGTCCTATATGATGATACTCCCATTCATCAAGAAAATTTTCTAAAGAATATCAAAAAAGGCGTTTACGACCAAGCATTATTCCACAGAGTAATTCATGGATTTATGGCGCAAGGTGGAGATCCAAACTCTATTGGTGCAGGTCCAACTCAGGTACTTGGAGATGACGATTGTCCTCAGATTCAAAATGAGATCAGAGCCAATCATTTTCACAAGAAAGGAGCTTTGAGTGCAGCAAGATTGCCAGATGCTGCAAACCCAAATAGAATGTCAAGTGGATGTCAGTTTTTTATTGTACAAGGTTACGTACACAATGACGCTCAATTGGATGGAATGGAAAATGCAAACTACAAATTTCCAGACATTAACAGAGCTACCTATAAAGTAAGAGGTGGATCACCATTTTTAGATATGCAGTATACTGTATTTGGTGAAGTTATCGAGGGATTAGAAATCATTGATATGATACACGCAATGCCTACAGGTGGAAATGTACAAGATAGACCAAACACAGATGTGAAATTTACCGTCACTGTTTTAAAATAAAATCATTACCATAATGTGAGAAAGCTCTGCTTGAAAAAGCAGGGCTTTTTTTTGTTCAAAATTGTGATAGCTTGTTATCCTAAATTGTGATAGATATATTTATACTTTGATAAACTATATCATGAAGTACCTCTTCTACTACATATGGATTGCCGTGGGCTATTTTCATATCTTGATAACAAAACTTATCATGCCGTTCAATTGGTTGATAGTAAAGCTACTTAAGAAATCTGATGAAGATCAAAAAGTTTGGAAGGAAACATACAATCGTGCTAACTTAAAATTTCCAGGTGGGATAAATGACTGGTTTGTTTTTACGCTATTTTTCACAATTTTTCTTATTCCAATAGTTATTGTTACAACGAAATTTAGCATTGATATTTATACTCAAAATAATAAGTGGATATTCTTTGCTGGAGCAGGTATTATAGTCCTATTTTGTAACTACTGGATATACCATAAAAATATTGCTTGGTTAAAAAAGCGCATAGATGAAGCAAATAAAAAGTTTTATTTAAAATAAATGCTTCACTCAAAAAGGCTTTATCACCTGATAATCCTTCGCAGTCCCCAACTTAGTCTTCACAGAATTTATAATTTCTTTCTCCAGAATCTTCAAGATTCTCTTCTTATTAAAATTGACATGCATGGAAATTCCTATTTCCCTTACGGGTGTAGGCGACTTAAGGGGATGAATGTGTTTGCTCTTGATTAGATTGGTTTGATAAGTTGCGAGTTTTGGAAGTAAGGTAAGGCCCTTGCTTTGATGGATCAATCTCAACATGGTTAGTATGGATCCACTTTTAAAAATGAGGTTGTTTCGTTCTCTGCTCTTTTTTTGCAGGTGACATATTTTTTCAATCTGATTGCTGAGGCAATGACTCTCTTCTAATAACCAAAGTCTGTTTACATCAATATCAGAGATGGAGAACTTTTTCTTTTCCTTTGAAAGTTCAGAAGTATCGTATACAACAAACTCTTCTTTGAATAAACTTAAGCTGCGAATTTGACTGTCTTCAATTGGTAAAGAAAGAAGTCCCAAATCAATTTCTCGCAGTTTGAGTCTGTTGATAATATCATCTGTTGTTGTTTCTAAAATATTGAATTCTACATTAGGAAAATTCTTAATCATCTTGTCCAGAAAGAGTGGCAATAAGAAAGGTGCCAGGGTAGGAATGATTCCAATATGCAAGGTCCCAGAATATTCTTCTTTGGTCTCTTGTATCTGCTCTAGCAAATTTTCAGTTTCATTGTTGACAACCTTAAATTGA
>CALHKJ010000207.1 GCA_938033975.1 uncultured Saprospiraceae bacterium
GCCCACATTTTTTGCTTTCGCCAAAAATTCTGGATATAGTCAATGCGGGTATTTTGCTCTGTGATTTGATTTTGAATGTAAGACTCATAGTCAAAAGCTTCAACAAAATGATGGCTGAAATTTTTGTTGAGAATTTTCAATAAGTACCAATTTTCAAAAATGTCACACCATTCCTCCGCGTCAATTTGTATCAATGGGTTAATGATTTGTTGAAGTGCATCGGAATTTTCAGAATTGCTCAACGAATCAATCGACCATAACACAAAATCATTGTTGTTTATAATGAAATTAATTGCTTTTTGTATTTGGAAGATGGACTTATTAACATCATGTATCACATCATCATGGTGTTTCTTAGAAATACTAAAATTGGACCTGAGCCATTCTTTTGAATTTAAGCCGAAGTAGAGATTTTTTAATTCTGAAATTTGTGCATCTATGTTAAACAATAGACTTGAGTCTTCATTTCCTTCGTATGCAAAAATATCTTCTAGCTGATTTTTAATTCCAACAATATCAATGGATTGGAAATTATCCATGTTTAAAGTATTGATATTGGTATATTTTTTAATCGTTGAAATCTGTGTTTTAATTTCTTCCTCTAGATTAGAAATTTCTTTTGCTAAAGGATCTTTTTCAAAACCCAATAGTCCTGTTCTTAATGGATTTACCTGTTGCTTGTTTTTAAGATAAATGTACAATGACTTCAATCTAAAGAGTTCATTGCAAGCTTGTTTTACCTGATTGAATACTATGGAGGAATCCGCCTTTGCCATTGTTCTTTCACGTTCTGCAAGATCTTTTATATCAAGTTGAACTTCTTTTAGTTTTTCAACAACAGTGTATAAGTTCTCAATCCGATCGTCTAATTCTTTTTCTTCTTGAATTTCTTGATAGAACTTACTGTTGAACGGGTCAATTTCTTTGAGACTTGTATAATGCATTCTGAAGTTATTGACCTTATATTGTAGGTCCTTTCTCAGTTGCATTAATTCATCTAGACTCCAATTGAATTTTGACTCATCAACTTCATTATCTAAAATGGTTGTCCAACCATCACGATTCAATAAAGCTTTATAATCAACAAGCGATTGCCAACTTAAATCTTCAATGACATCTTTATCCATAGAACCATATGAATGTTCTAGTGAATCTTTATATACCTTGGTTAGTGATTTGATATGCTTATAGAAGTTGATGTCAACTCCTTTAGTTTTGTGATCTCTTAGTATTCTTGAAAAGTTTAAATCTTCTGCTTGTAAGACTCCACCATTGTTACTTGTCAACATGCATAAGTTCGCGAGATCTAGTTCTTCTAAATTTTGCTTAATTAGTTGTTGAGTGGAATGATCAGAGCTGACTATTGCTATCTTTTTGCCTCTTGCAAGTTCTTCTATTATCATCGCTTGTAAAAGCTCAAGACATTGAGCTTGCTTATTAAAACTGATGCTCGCTCTAGAGTAGTTCTTAAGCTCCTTAAGTAGTTTGCTTACTTCTGGGTGAAATATCCTCAATTCGTTCATTTGTGTAGTTCTTATACACAAATATAAATAAAATATAATATGTAGAATGCTGTTTGATAGTAAAATACATATTATGATATATTAAAAAAGCACTTTAAGTTCATCTTAAAGTGCTTCTTGTAGTTAAGTAGGAAATAATTTTTTATTTGACCATTCCGCCAGATATTTTTTCTCCATTTTTATAGACGTATTCTGTGGTAACTTCACCTTCTTCATTAAAGGTTTTTAATAGTCCATCTTGAAGTCCATTTTTAAATTCAACTTGTTTGAATAGCTTGCCTTTTTGATTGTATTCTTCATACATTCCTTCAATTTTTCCGTTTACATATGGCGTCATTTTTTCAAGCCTTCCAAATTTATAGCTCGCAACAGCTCCGCTATAAATCCCACCTTTGTATTCTGCCTTTTGTTCAATTTGACCTCTATTATTGAAGGTTAAAGTAGGTCCATTCAGTTGGCCATCAACCCATGCTTGTAATGTTTTAATCCTACCATTGTCATCATGATAGGTCATCCAAGTACCATTCTTCTTGCCATTGACTGTGTATCCAGACTCAACAAGTTTTCCATCTCCTGCAGCTTTGTAAACATACAATGCATTTGAGCCAGCCACCTTTTCTTCATTGAATCCAGCCAGGTTGGCATCTTGAGATGGGGTAGGTGCAACTGCTGCTCCGCCACCGCCGCCACAAGCATAAAAAGTAATAATTGTAAAAATCAATAAGAAATATCTCATAGCTAATTTAATTTTGTATTAATATTACGAATTTATAACATATAAGTTATTAACCAAAACAGTTAATGAAGAATAAAGAAATTGCTTCAAAGTTTAACTTGCTTGCCAAACTCATGGAATTGAATGGTGAAAACCAATTCAAAACAAGATCATACAGCAGTGCTTATAATACTCTTAGGAAATTTCCAACTCCTTTTGTTGAAATGTCAGAAGAAGAGATCAAGGAGATTCCTGGCGTTGGAAAGGCAATCCAAGAGAAAATAATGGAACTTACCAGTACTGGTGAGATGCGATTACTACAAAAGTATCTTGAAGTTACTCCAACTGGAATTGTAGAGATGTTAATGATTAAAGGTCTAGGGCCCAAAAAAGTCGATAAACTATGGAAGGAACTAGAAATCGAATCTCCCGGCGAATTGCTTTATGCTTGCAATGAAAATAGATTGGTAGCTCTCAAAGGTTTTGGTGAAAAGACTCAAACTTCAATAAAGGAACAAATAGAATATCATCTAAGCTCTAGAAATAAATTTCATTATGCCACTTTAGAACAGCCTGCACAAAATCTGGTCGAAGAAATACAAGAGATGTATCCAGATGAACTAACTGCTGTTACTGGAGAGATTGCAAGAAGATGTCAGATTGTAAACCAAATTGAAATTATCAGTACAGTTGATCCTGAAGTATTTGATGCTTATGTGAATGAAGAAGGAGAATATGAATACCAAGGTTTTCCTTTATTTTTTATTGAATCCGATTATGAAACTTTTTGGCAAATTTATATAGAAACAAGCAGTGAGGCCAGTTATCTAGATCATTTTGGCTTGGAAGGAATTGATGGAGAAAGTGAAGAAGAAATTTTTGAAAAACTGGAATTGGATTATCACCCAGCCTATATCAGAGAAAAAGAAAATATTGACTGGCTACAAAGGCAAACATTTGACGAAAGTCAAATCATAACAGATGAAGATATAAAAGGGGTAGTACACAACCATAGTACCTATTCTGACGGGGTAAATACTTTAGCAGAAATGGCGAAACAAACTGAAGAATCTGCCTACGAGTATTTGGTCATGACAGATCATTC
>CALHKJ010000208.1 GCA_938033975.1 uncultured Saprospiraceae bacterium
TTGCCATCGGAACACCTGGCGGTGCTCACTTTGAAACAATTACACAAGCAATAAATCATGGCTGTCATGTATTTTGTGATAAGCCTCTAACACATAGTGGTGAGACAGCTATACAATTGTATGAGCAAGCAAAACAAAAAGGGGTAAAAACTGCCTTTAGTGCATCTTATCGGTATATGCCTCATGTCCTCTTTGCCCAGCGCTTAATTGCAGAAGGAGCTATTGGTGAGCCAACTGAAGCAGAATTTATTTCTCATTTTAATCTTGAAAGAGAAATTCCAGTTGGATGGTCTCACAGAATGGAAGATGGTGGAGGACGATTGAATAATAATTTTACTCATATGCTTTCAATTGCTACTTCAGTGCTAGGAGAAAATATACTTTCCATAATGGGAGAGGTAAGAGATGATTTGGGAAAGGCACCAAAAGTAAAAGGTGTCCATAATTTTAAAACAAGAAGAGATTTTATTCCTAAGGATTTGAATGATCCTTCATTGGAGTGGGGTGAAAGCAATGTGGAGTGGTCATATACCGTAATGGCTCAGATTGAAAATGCTTTGGCTAAACAGCCAGTATCAGTTCTTTTCAAGCATGGAGGATTGAATCCAAGATTCAATGAAGATCATATCGTTTTCTATGGAACCAAAGGTGCGCTGTACATTAAAGGCCATTATGGAATGGGTCCCTTGTATTCATTCAATGCAGATAAACAATGGGAGGAATTGAATGTGCCACAGGATATTATGGATGACCAACCAAAGGTGAAAGGAGATACTGAAAGGAATTGGTATTATTTGGTAAGGGAATTTTTAAAAGATATAAAAGGTGAGTCCTTTTCACCTTATCAAAGTTTTAAAGAAGGAAGTCACTATCAATTGCTAATAGACTTGATACGAAAGAACCAAAATTGGACGGATGTGCGCCACTTGCAATAATAGGGATAGATGGACGAAATGATTTATGAATATTTGGTGATTGCAGGTTATTTTCTTTTGATCCTCGGTATTGGATTTACTTTTAAGGGGATGGCCAAAAAATCAACCAGTGATTACTTTCGTGGAGGTGGACGTATGCTTTGGTGGATGGTTGGGTCAACAGCTTTTATGATGCAGTTTTCTGCATGGACTTTTACTGGAGCAGCTGGTAAGGCATTCACAGATGGCTTTGCTGTTTGTCTTGTTTTCTTTGCGAATACCTTTTCATATTTCTGTGGCTGGGCCTACTTTGCAAAGCGTTTTAGACAAATGCGGGTGGATACTCCAACGGAGGCGATCAAAGGTAGATTCGGTCCCAAAAACGAAGCCTTCTTTTCATGGGCTTTAATCATATTTACTTTAATCAATGCTGGAATCTGGCTCAATGCATTGGGAGTGTTTGCCAGTGCCGTTTTTGCAACTGACATTACAATAACAATTGTTGTTGCTGGTCTCACCGTTTTATTCGTATCTGTATTATCAGGTGCATGGGGAGTCGTTGCTTCTGACTTCTTGCAAACCTTGGTCGTAGCAGTCATATCGATTGCTTGTGCTATCATAGCTTTAATCAAAGTAGGTGGTCCAGTGGAAATGGTTACAAATTTTCCGTCAGGGTTTTTGATGGGGCCAAATATGAATTATGGCTTGTTGTTGGTAGGAACCTTTGTTTTCTTTTTGGCCAAGCAGTTGGTCACCATTATGAATTTGCATGACTCATTTCGATTCTTAACTGCCAAGGATTCTCAAAATGCAAAGAAAGCATCTTTATTAGCTATGGCTTTGATGGGAGTAGGGAGTATCATTTGGTTTATTCCACCTTGGGCTTCCGCAATATTGTATCCGGACGCAGCAACTGCTTATCCTGAATTAGGAAGTAAGGCTGCAGATGCCATTTATCTTGTCTTTACTCGGAATACCATGCCTGTTGGAACAGTTGGACTTTTGTTTGCTGGACTGTTTGCAGCCTCCATGTCATCTATGGATTCAGCCTTGAACAAAAATGCTGGGATCTTGGTGAGAAGTATCTATGAGCCATTTATGTTAAAGAGAGGAAAGATTATTGATGATAAGAAATTATTGAAGATCAGTATGTTCTTGAGTTTTGCAAGTGGAATTTTGGTAATAGCAATGGCTTTATTTTTTAGATCACTTAAAGAACTTAGTCTTTTTGATTTGATGATGTCTATATCCGCCATGATTCAAGTGCCCTTGTTGATTCCACTTATCCTTGGAATCTTTATAAAGAAAACACCAGCGTGGGCACCATGGGTAACTGTTCTTCTTGGATTATTTTTATCATGGTTTATGAAAGAACAATTTACACCTCAAGTATTTGCAGAATGGATTGGAATCGATCCATTTACTAAACGGGAGGTAGCAGACATGGGATTGATTCTAACGCTTGGTGCACATGTTTTTATCACTGCAGGATTTTTCTATTTGAGCTCTCTATTTTATAAAGAAGAAAACGATAAGCATAAGCTCGAAACAGATCGCTTTTTTGTCAATTTAGAAACTGAAGTGATTTCAGACGACCAGCAGCATATTGTTGATCGACAGCAAAGACATAAGTTGGGATCAATGGTTATTTTTATGAGTGCTGGTATTTTGTTGATGGCTTTGATTCCAAATCCAATTTGGGGAAGAATAATATTTGTTCTTTGTGCTACGGTAATTTTTACCATAGGTTTTTTACTGAAGCGCAGTGCAAGAATTAATTTCGAAAAATCATAAAATGATGATGCAGCCAATTAAAATAATGAGCCTTTTACTTGTTCTATCCTTTCTTGCTGCGTGTGCTGAACAGAAGGTAAAACTTGAACATGGAATTGATGAATCTGCTGGTGGAGATGAAACATATATAATTACAACAGAAACGGCTGTTTATTATTTAGAAAAACAAGGAGGTGGATTGTCGAGCATGCTTGATAAGGATGGAATTGATTGGTTGGGTTTTCACAAGAAGAAAGGTTCTGCGCATAAGGGAGAATATCGAGGCTTTCCTAATGCTATCCATAAACAAGATGGAAGTTATTTTCATGCTATGAATGCTAATACGGATCCATCTAGCTCTATAGTTAATTTAGAATCAGGTGATCATGTCCAAATTACTTTTACATCAGACAATAAAAAATGGGAAGGTGTTTGGGATTTCTATCCTGATCGCTGTGACTTTACCATGAGCAAAATTAGTGATGGCTTTAAGTATTGGATTCAATATGAGGGAGTACCTGGTGGTGAGATGGACAGTACGGATTTTTGGTTTTCGTCTAGAAGTGATTCCTTTCATTTCATTAATGAATCTTCGACAGGCGATTTGCCTGGACCAGAGTGGATGGCCTTTGGTGATGAGCAATCCCCTAGAACTATATTTTTATTGCATCATGATGATGACAATTATCCGGATACATATGTAAGTAGACCTGACATGACAGTTTTGGGATTTGGAAGAGAAAATAAAAATAAGTTTTTGACTAAGTCTCAGAGGTTTTCAATTGGATTCATTGAGTCAAAAAATTATAATGAAATCAAAATGAACATCATGAAAATTTTAGCCAATTAAACTAGCTGTCATATTTGCTGAAGCGAAAGAAAATCAATCTTTAATATCAAACCACACGTGCTCCTTAGAGCTTTCGTCATCGAAATAGTCGATGGTAATCTCCTCACCTGAATTGATGGTGCGCATGGATTCTATCAAGATTTCATTGTCTGACTCAAGAAGTATAGCTCTTGCATTGGGCTCATTGGAGTGATTGTATAGAGAACCGAAGCCTAAAAGAATGGCTGCCTCCTTGCCTTCTTTCCCCCAACGAAAATAATAATCATGCAATGCAGTTTCGTGGATAGCTTGTACCTGCTCCTCTGGAATAATGATCAGAGGACAAACCTCAATTGTGCTACCTTCAAAGATATCTCCAGCAGTAAAAACTCCTCTACCTTTTTTCTCTGTGTTCAAAATATATAGACCTGGAATCTGCTGCATAAATATTATTACATTTGTTTACATAAATTTAATAATATGTTAATACGAATTCTCAAATTTCTTACAATTTTCATATTAATTTTGATAGTAGGGTTTTTCGCTCTGGGTTTGTTTGTGCCACAGGTAGAATATCAGTGCGAAACAGTAGTGGAAGGCCCAATTGGAGAAGTGTTTGAAAATTATAATGATCTTGAGTCTATAGATAAATGGATTCCAGATATTAAAAGTGTCAAACCGCTGAAAGAAACTGAAGATAAGAAGGGTAGTGTGTATGAAATGGTGATTGATAGTGACGGTACTGAAGTAAAGATGGCGGAAACTGTACTTGATTACCAAGTAAATAGAATGGTTGCCTTGCAATTTGAGACTGGACCGATGGAGAAGAGAGATGTGTTTAATTTTTTGGAAGAGAATGGCCAGACTATTATTACGGGCAATCATGTTGTAACGGGAACAAATTATTTCTACAAATGTATGTTTGCACTTTTTAAAGGAGCGCTTACAAAAGTGGATCAAGGATACTTAGATAATTTTAAAGAATATCACGAAAAAAGAAAATGAAAAAGTTGTTAGTTCTATGTACTGGAAATTCTTGTCGTAGTCAGATGATGCATGGTTATCTCCAGTCAATGTTGGGCGAAAATGCCAAGGTGTACAGCGCTGGGGTAGAAACACATGGAGTGAATCCATTTGCGATTGGAATCATGGCAGAAGATGGAGTATACATTCATGATCATAGTTCCAATCATGTAGATGAATATGTGAATGTAGATTTTGATATTGCCATCACAGTTTGTGATCATGCAAAGGAGATTTGTCCAATTTTTCCAAATGCAAAAGAGACTCGTCATCACGCATTCAAGGATCCATCACAAGGGGAGGGAACAGCCAAGGAATTAATAGGGGCCTTCAGAAAGACACGAGATGAGATAAAAGATTATGCTAATAATTTGGCGCAAGAACTTACGCTAGGATAAGGGCAAAAAAAAAGAAGTTAATTGACTTTTCAACTAACTTCTTCATCTATGACTACTATTAATTTTTGGGATTTAGTCGGGCAGATTTGAAGGCCCTAGTAAATCGTAGAATTGATTTAATTTTGGAAGAATTATAATTCTAGTTC
>CALHKJ010000209.1 GCA_938033975.1 uncultured Saprospiraceae bacterium
GGCACCATAAGGTATTGAGTGAAATCAAGGATATCAAACTCACCTTACTTATCGGGTCGTATGCTCAAGCTTACTACCTCAATGAATCAAAAAAGAGAACACTAACAGATACAGTGATGAATTTTCAAGAATACTTACCAAAGTATCTACCTCTTCCCCATCCTTCTCCTCGCAACAATATATGGCTCAAAAAAAATAAATGGTTTGAATCTGAAGTTATTCCTTTCCTACAAAAGCAAATAAAAAACCAATTAGATAAATCCTTTACAAAATAATTTACCATCTTCGATAGAGTAAAAATCACCTTAGAGTTATGAATACAAGAAAATCAATTTCATTCCTATTTTTAGCCATTTGTCTATTGTTTTCAAGTTGTGCTAATTCACCAAAAGAAGCTAGTGAACAAAAGGAAAAAATATCAGAGAACCAAAAAGTTGTTTATGCAAATGATGTGATTCCCATCTATGAAAATTTCAATCTAATACTAGGTGATGGGGCTAATGTTGGACAGGCTACAAAATTCGTACACACTGATTTCTTCTATACAAGCAATGATCTTACAAGAGACTGGGTCGTCTACAAAACACCTAACGCAGGAGATACCCACGGCACTTCGAACAATACAAGAACAGAATTGGCTCAGACAAAAAAATGGTCTGCAATGTCTGAGAATAAACTGACGGGCACACTCAAGGTAATGAATGTGTCCAAGACTGGTGATGCAAGAGTCGCAGCTTCATACTCTGTCGTTGTTGGACAAATCCACAGTGCCGACGGACATGAAAATGAACCATTGAAAATATTTTATAAAAAATTTCCAGGTCACACTAAAGGTTCCGTCTTTTGGAATTATGAAATCAATACAGCAGGTGATGACAATTCAGGTAGATGGGATTATTCTACCGCAGTTTGGGGCTACGATTTTTCAGTCGTAGGAGACTCTGAAAACAGCTATCCACCAGAACCTGAAGATGGTATTGCTTTAAGCGAAGAATTTAGCTATGAAATATTGGTCAAAGATGGAATAATGAATTTGAAATTTATGAGTCCGGGGCATAAAACAAAGACCTTTACCAAAAACTTAATCGTTTCTGAATATTCTAAAAAATCTGATATGCCCGAACAAACGCAAAAACTGTTTGCCCCTATTGGTCAAGATGGTGTCGAACGTGAAAATGCATATGCAGATGAAGGTTTGTTCTTCAAGCAAGGTTGCTACAATCAGACAAATGGAAAATCACCATCAGTCAACAAGAACTGGTGCTCTGGTGCTGAAACACATGGCGGTGACATTCAAAAACAATACAAGGATGGGAATTATGCGGAGGTATGGTTTAAAGAAGCAAAAATCTTAGTCAGTGATCAAGCTATTTCCAATAAAGGATACTTTACAAAGAATGATTAATTAAAAAGGTGAAACAAACTTTATTAATTACAATACTAGCTCTCCTTGTTTTATCCTGCAATAGAGACAATATCGCACCAACCATAGGCCTGAGTAATGATTCATTCTGTGCTGCACCTGGTGACATGATTGTTTTGGATATCGAAATTGAAGAAGAAAATAGTTTAACAGAACTTAGACTTCTATCCACAGACCTTGATTTTTCAGAAATCATCGATGGAAAGCTTATTGAAGGTAATGGTGGGATGATTTCAGTAGTCCTTACAGTGGCTGATAATACGAATGAAGGCAACTATGAATTAAACGTACTAGCAATAGATGACTCTGACAATGTTGCAACTGAAAGAATAAGTATCAAGGTACAATCTTAGCTAAGCGATCGATACAAGGCCATCAATTGTTCACTCAAACTTTGTGGTGCAAATTTCTCTAAATGCTTTTCTACTTTAGGCTTTAATTCTTTTTGAAAATCGAGCTGGACTATTTTTTCCATAGCAGCAATCAATTCTTCTATTTCAAATGGATTGATCAATACAGCGGCATCTCCACCTGCCTCCTTTAGTGATGAAAGATTGGAGGTGATTACTGGCCTTCCGGCAAACATGGATTCGATAACTGGAATACCAAAGCCCTCATAGATTGATGGATAAATCAAAGCTATAGAATTTTTGTACAATTCTTTCAACTCTACATTGCCCATCATACCTTTCCACTCAATCCAGTCTTCAAGTAGTGTAGCTTTCGCAAATGACCTTACTTTTTTATAGTAGTAGTCACCCGTCCCCACAACTATCAATTTCTTTCTATCTTCTGCTTTTATTTTGACCATCGCTTTGAGAATAGAAAGCAAGTTCTTGCGCACAATAACAGAACCTACATAAAGAAAGTAATCATTTGTCTTTGGCGTTAAATTGATTGGTTCATCAGTAAATGCTTGACTACAGGTCTGATAAAGTAATGAGATTTTATTCTTATCAACTTTATAATATTGCAGTAAGTCCTCTGTCGTTTGGTTGCTGATTGAAATAATCCGGTCAGCTTGTTTGACACAATTCTTAGTTTTAGCCCGATACATTGTTCTGTCCAAAAAAGGATATTGTTCAGGGTATTTTTCAAAGATCACATCATGAATAGTCACAACAGATTTTACTTGCCGACTGCCAATACCTAAAGGCAGTTCATTGCTCAATCCATGAAAAACATCTATCTCATCTCTTTCAATATCTTTCAAAATACCACGACTTCTCCACATGGCACCTCCACCTACTTCGGGTGTTATGATTTTGATATTATCTTGGTTGAAAAAAAATTCCGTAGCTGCATTACGCTCAACAGTAGGCGAATAAAGGTAGTAGGTATTATCAGGATAATACTTTACAAGATTACGGATTAGGGTTCGACTATAGTTACCTAGTCCGGTATTGTTGAGAAATAATCTTTTGGCATCAAAACCTACTCGCATAAGACAAAAATAAGGAATTTTTGATGACACGCTTGCTTCGCAAGCTGGAGACTCTCTCCTTCGCTATTCAAGCTTCGGTGAGCAATGCGCTTCGTTTCACTTGCTGAAGACAATAACCTAGACCTAATACAGCAACTGTTGATTTACTCTCGGCTCTCAACTCTCGGTTCCCGGTTCTCGACTCCCGACTCTCGGCTCTCAACTCTCGGTTCCCGGTTCTCGGCTCTCAACTCTCGGCTCTCGGCTCTCAACTCTCGCTTCTCGGTTCCCGGTTCTCGACTCCCGACTCTCGACTCTCAATTCTCGGCTCCCAAATCACGGATCCTGGCTCTCGGCTCCAAAAATATAGGCTAAAGAAAACTCATAGGTATTAGAAAGCAACTCTCTGTGTCGATCAAAAGAAAACCCTACCGTAAATCCAGCAATTTTTAATTGAGCTAATACTCCTAAATTATGCAAAGGATATTCTTGATTGGGCAGCGTGGTAAATTTCCCGAAAGGGCCTACCTGAATCCAGTTACTGTAGTTACTATTCTTAAAATAGAATCTGTTATCAACTCGGACTTGGTTGCTTGACCAATCACCTTCAACAAAGCTAAAATATCTTGGAATTATAGAATAGTTCTTGATTGGCAATTCCACAAAAGCATAAATATGGCTTATTGGATCGAGCTCGGCATCGCCAGCTTGTGAAAAACTTACATTAGGTCTATTGAAATGAAAAATAGCATAAGCTATCTGAACATTAAATCTTGATTTGGACACATACTGATAATAGGCACCAGTTCCCAAATCCATATAATTTGTAGTTCTCAAGCCTCCAACAACAGAAGCAGTTAATTGACGAAAACCTCTACCTAAATCAAGACCTACTCCAAAGGCATGATGGCTATTTTCTGTTTTTCTAAAATGTTGATTGAACGAACCTGTGATTGCAATTTTGTCATCACGAAAATTCACAGCTCCAGCAACACTCAATCCTCCAGTGATCCCAGCACCTAAATAACTTGATTTACTCAACTTAATTCTCGAATCAACTGCTAGTGAAGTATTTTGATATGCATCTGCTCCAAGTACTGATCTCCAGCGATCATAATGCAAGGTACTTACTCGAACATCTCCATTAAAGTTTCCGGCGTTAGCCGGATTAAGATGAAGAGGCACAAGTTCGTATTGTGTAATTACTTGAGCGTACAACTCTTGCTTGATAAAAAAGGTAGATAGAAGAATTAGAATTATTATTTTTTTCATAATAGCTCTTTAAAGACACGCTTGCTTCGCAAGCTTGAGACTCGGTTCGCTACGCTCCCTGTGGACTCAAGACTCGCTTCGTTTCACTTGCTGGAGACTTCAAACTCGCTTCGTTGCACTCGCTCGATATTTTCAGGTAACTATTCTTGTTCCCTACTACCAGCTCTCAACTCTCGGCTCTCGGCTCTCGGATCTCAATTGTCTCCAGTCTTTCGTCTTTCGTCTTTCGTCTTAAATCTTAAGTCTCTTGCGCTAATTCCTAAATGTCTCCTGCAATTTCAAGTTGAATGCTTTCTGTTCTGGAGTTGCTTTGGAAACTACAACCTCTTTAATCACACCTTCGGCATTCTTATAATAGTTTTGAAAGTAATCGCTTGCATCAGGGATTCTACCAAGCGAGTCTAGCGTCAATACGCCTCCTTTAGGATCTTTATAAACAAGATTCGCTGGAATAGGAAATGTTTTGGTTTTGGCCATTTCCATGATCTGATCGTTGGTTAATTTTGTGAGATTTTTGGGTGCATACACTCCTTTGCCTTTACAAGCCACAAATAGTGTTGCAATAAGTACTAATTTTAAAATCGTCTTTATCATGTTAAATATTTTTGCCTTTAGATAGGCATCGGTTGATTGAAATAGGATATGAATCGAAAAGTTATGTGAAACTAGGTCTTTTTTGTTAGAAATTGACCTTTATACCATTAAATAATAAATGAACAAAAC
>CALHKJ010000210.1 GCA_938033975.1 uncultured Saprospiraceae bacterium
CCTAGTACCTTCTATAACTGAACTTCTGCATGACCTTGGCCTCTCAGGCCAAGTTGTAGGACGAACAAAATTTTGCATTTATCCTGATAAAGGTTTTCCTATAGCTAGCATTATTGGTGGAACTAAGAATGTCCATATTGATATTGTAAGAGACTTAAATCCTGATCTAGTAATTGCCAACAAGGAAGAAAATGTTAAGGATCAAGTTGAAGCAATTTCTAAATTCACAAGTACATTTACAACAGTCGTAAAAAATAGATCAGATGCACTTAAGATGATTTTAGACATTGGAAATGTATGTGATAAAAAGGATGCTGCAAAAGATCTGATTGAAAAGATAAATCTTGATTTCAAACCAACAGAAAATTCAAAAATTAAAATTGTCTATTTAATTTGGCAGAATCCATACATGACTATTGGAGGAGATACCTACATCAGTAATTTCCTTGAGGATTTTGGCTTTGAAAATGTCTATAAAGCTCAAAACAGATATCCAAGTGTAGAATTATCTGAGATAGTCGAGCTTAAGCCGAATGCGATTCTACTCTCTTCAGAACCATTTCCATTTGAAGAAAAACATTTAAGAGAAATTAGTGCGTCAACAGGCATAAACACTGTACTTGTAGACGGTTCTTATTGTTCTTGGTACGGCTCAAGGATCTTACCAGCACAAAATTACTTACGACAATTATGCAACAATTTGAGTTAAAAAGGCGTCTGTATAGTTAATATATAGTAATTTAGAAAGTACAATTATTGAGCAGCATGAGTATTCGTCACCTTAGTCTTAGTCTTGTTTTTAATTTATTGTTAGCTCTGGGTCTTTCCGGGCAGACATACATTATGCAATTTGATAGTAAAAGCGAGGCTGAAAGTTATTTTGAATCCAATCAAAAGGACTTCATAGATATTCAACTAATTGGAAGATCAACACATTTATATAGTGTCTATCCAAAAGCTCAAATTAAATTTCAAGATTTAAAAAACGCAAGTGCTGTAAAACATATCACAGCAAATATGGAAGTGCAAGCACGTGAGGTGCCAAATGACATCAGTTATAGCCAACAATGGCCTCTACCACTTATAGAGGCAGAAA
The DNA here is from genome assembly GCA_938033975.1 of uncultured Saprospiraceae bacterium. Classification (GTDB taxonomy): domain Bacteria; phylum Bacteroidota; class Bacteroidia; order Chitinophagales; family Saprospiraceae; genus JAHDBF01. Next base: position 1,097 of record CALHKJ010000210.1, read on the forward strand.
GTGCATGGAATGAAGTAACTCATGGACTCACTGCCGACAATAGAGAAATTGTCATTGCAGTTTTGGATGCTAGTTATGAAATTGATCACCCTGATTTAGTCAATAATATTTGGACCAATCAAGCAGAGATTCCAAATGATGGAATTGACAATGATGGAAATGGATACATAGATGACTACTATGGCTTGCATGTCGATGGAGGTGATGACAATCATCCTGTAGGTACACATGGAACTAAAGTTTCTGGAATTATTGGAGCAGAAGGCAACAATAGCATTGGCATCACTGGTGTAAATTGGAAAATCAAATTGATGATTATTAGTGGAGCTAATACCAGTAGCGATATCATAGAAGGCTACAATTATGTGCTGGATCAAAGAAGGTTGTACAATCAAACAAATGGTGAAGAAGGTGCTTTTGTGGTTGCAACAAATCTATCTGCCGGAATTTCCTTCCAATTTGGTTCTGAATTTCCTAACTGGTGTGGAATGTATGACAGAATGGGTGAAGCGGGAATACTCTCTATAACAGCTACCGACAATGACAATTATGATGTGGATATAGAAGGAGATATGCCAACAACTTGCCAAAGTGATTATCTTTTAACAGTAACAAGTACAGATCGTTTTGATCAAAAATCTGCCTTGGCTGCTTTTGGATCTTCAAATCTAGATATCGGTGCTCCAGGGGAGGATACTTTCAGTACAACAACTGGAGGTAGTTATGGAGGCTTCTCTGGAACATCTTCAGCAGCCCCGCATGTAGCTGGTGCCGTTGGACTTCTTTATTCTGCGAACTGCCCTCAACTGATTACAAACTCTCTAAGCAGCAATCCTTCTAGTGCAACTGAAATGGTTAAGGAAGCAATTATTCGAAGTGCGACAAGTATTCCTAGCTTATCCAGTAGATCTGTATCAGGTGGTAGATTAAACTTATTTGAAGCAATGTCTCAGTTATCATCATTTTGTTCTTTAAACACAACTTCAGTAGGACAAGAATTGAGTTTTGGAGAATTTGGACCTAATCCAACTAATAATCTAATTAACTTCAGATACAACTACAAGCTATTTGAAAATCACACTATTTCCATCTATAATACAACAGGCCAGCTTATGTATTCTAGCAATGTCTCACCATCACTTTTTGGCGATCCGTCTGTGACTATAGACGTTTCAAGTTTAAGGCCAGGAATCTACTTTTTAAGCTTGGGAGATGGCGAAGATATTGTCAGCCAAAAGTTTATGAAGCACTAGCTCCTACTACTTGGATACTTTACGATAAAACCCTACCAAGGTTTCATTAAAATCTTTTGAAACATTCATGTAATAAATGGATGCAAAATATAAGATTGTCAGAACTGCTGACCTGATAAGAATATTGACTATTGGATTAAAATTTACCGGAAGGTAAAAGCAGATTAAAAAACACACCGCTGAAATCAATAGCAATAAAAAGGTAGATTTAGAAAAAGGTTGAATTCTAAATTGAATCCAAATAAAAATCAATTTCATTATATTAAAAATCCCCAAGGAACATAAGGTAGCAAGTGCTGCACCAACCATCTGAAACTTAGGAATCAAAAGAAGGTTGAAAATAATATTCAATATAGCAAGCAATAAAAGTGAATAGAAGTTGAACTTAAATTTTGGGGAATTCGCAATGATCTGGGTATTGACACTCGTTGCTAAATCAAAAAGTTTCGCAATCCCCAAAAATAGAATTACATACTTACCTGCCATCATCTTTTCTGAATTTGGCATAATCGAAAATAAGTCATCAACCGATAACCAAATACCAAGAAAAATAAACAAGCCATTAATCAAAAGAACTATGGATGACTTTTGATAAATCCCTTCGATTCCTTTTACATCACTATTCTCCCACTTTTCAGATATGATTGGATTGGCAATTGCAATAATTGCTTTGGCAGGCTTCATGATGACATCGATAATAACATTTACAATGGCGTAGATCCCTCCTGAACTTATGCTCACCAATCCTCCTACCATCAGCATATCAATCCTAAAAGCCAATTGATTGCCAAGAGCATTGAGCAAGCCAAAAATTGAATACGATCTCATCTCTTTTGCCAATTCATCATTTATAAATCCTTTGTTAGCACGAAAGTGTAGTTGGTTCAAAGATTTGGTATACCATATTAGTCCTAGTAGCACTAAGAAATAATTGATGCAAATACAGATGAAGAATAATTGAAGATCTATAATTTTCAAAAGATATAAAATCACCAAACTCGGCAATACAATCTTAATGAGTAACTGATCCAAAATTGTTGGAATGACAATTTTATGGAAATTCGAAATGTACTTTAAAAACAGATTATTGAAAATAAAGAAAAGGACAATCGGAATGATGTACAGAAAATGATCTTCAAAGAGCGCACGATTCGGATTTGCCCCAAAAAGCAAATCAAGTAAAATATATCGGACAAGTGGAAACAATAAGAGGAAAGAAATGAACCCAATAAGCCCGCCTTTAATCAACAATAGCAAAAAACCGTTGTGCCCGTTTGATTCATTTTTAAATCTGGGAAAAAACTTAATCGCTAAGACATTAAAACCAAAAAGAAAAATAGCCATGGCTATAGTTGCGGCACCGAATACCATCTGGTACAGACCATAAAGTTCTGTAGCCCTTGGATAAATGAAGATCGTAGATAGCAATCCTATGGCTACTCCTATATAGTTCACAAAGGTATGTTGAATACTTTGCTTTCTAATTACACTCATAGAATATCTGTCTTTCTCAAAAGCTACTTTTTCTAATCAATGTCTAAGTTAATCAATAGATAAAATTACTAGGCTAAAATTAAGAATTCCTAAACATGGATTTATATATTAAAAATGGTAATTATGTATTTCTAAATTTATAAGTTTCATTGAAGGTACTTTTTATTACATATTATTGGCCTCCAGCTGGAGGAGTATCAGCTCAAAGAATTCTTCACTTCGTAAAGAATCTAAGTGAATTAGAAGTAGAATGCCATGTAATTCACCCAAATGGAGCTAGTTATTATCAAATAGACCCTAATTTAGAACAGTTAATTCCTGAGCAAATTGTCCTGCATCCAGTAAGCATAAAAGATATAACCTCTTTGGTCAAAAAAGTACCAAAGCTGAATGCAGAAGGAAACATCAAATCAGAATCAAAAGGCCTTTTAAGCAAACTAAGTAAATGGCTTAGAGCCAACCTATTTATTCCTGATCCAAAAGCCAACTGGGTTTCACCTGTAGTAAGTAAAGCTTCTAAATTAATTGGGGACGAAAAATTCGATGCCATATTTACAAACGGTACTCCCCACTCTGTTCATTTGGCCGGTCTTCGATTAAAACAGAATTTTGGAATTCCGTGGATCGCTGACTTTAGGGATCCTTGGACGAACATGGATTATTTTGATAAACTTCCTTTGAGTAAATCCTCTTTAAAGAAACACCGTAAGTTGGAGAGTCTGGTATTGAGCAATGCTGATATCGCCTTGACGGTGAGTCAACAATGGAAGAAAGACTTTCAACACTTAGGAGCCAAAAGGGCTGAATGCATCACCAATGGTTTTGACAAGTATATTGCCCAGTCTTCAGAAGCAGATGAATTTCTAATCAGCCATGTTGGTTCACTTCATGGCGATCGAAATCTTACTATGGCGCTAGATGCCATTGCTAAGATCATAGACAAAGAGCAGCCAGGAGATCCAATTACAAAGCTAGCTTTAGTCGGTAATGTGTCTTCAGAAACCTTGCAACTCTGCAAATCAAAAATCAAAAATGATCGGATTATCATAACAGGAGTTGTAGATCATGATACAGCAAAAAATTGGATTGGTAAATCCAAAGCTCTTCTTCTTCCAATTAATGAAACACAAGATGCCTCTGGACGAATCCCAGCAAAGTTGTTTGAATATCTTTCTAGTAAAAATCCAATAATTGTATTAGGAACAGTAACAGGAGATGCAGCTGATATCGTGAAAGACAACAAGGCAGGTAAATGCTTTGGTCCAAGGGATGGCTCAAACTTAACTACTTTCTTGAAAGATATTAAGAATGGAAAATATCAAGCCCAAACTAACAAGGAGCAATTAGAAAAGTATACCAGATTGAGTCTTGCAAAGGATTTAAAAATATTACTAAAAAGTATAATATAAAAGCTAGTAAATTCTCGAATATCTTGATTCATTTTTAACTTTGTAGTAGAATAAGCGGACTATGTTAAAAGAATTATTAGAAGAGAAGAAGAAATTGGCCATTATAGGAATGGGCTATGTTGGCTTGCCTATTGCCCTCGAATTTTCAAAAGACATAGAGGTCGTTGGATTTGATATTGACAAAGATTTGATCTCTTCATTGAATGCAGGAAAAGATCCAAAAGGAGAAACCGCTGATGAGGAATTTGAGAATAAAAAAATCATATTCACCACGGATGAAAGTGATTTAAAAAATATCTCAGTATTTATAGTTGCAGTTCCTACTCCGATAACAAAACTAAAATCACCTGATCTTCGTCCTTTGAAAAGTGCATCCGAAGTGATTGGCAGAAATTTAGAAAAAGGAGCAACCATCGTTTATGAATCGACCGTGTACCCCGGTTGTACAGAAGAAGATTGTGTTCCTATTCTATCAAGAACTTCTGGATTGGAATACTTAAAAGATTTTAATGTTGGCTATTCTCCTGAAAGAATCAATCCTGGAGACAAGGTACATACACTGACTAATACAGTCAAAATTGTATCAGCAGATACAGAGCAAGGACTCGAAGAAATTGCCGCATTATATGAGCATGTTATCAAAGCAGGTGTTCACAAGGCCAAAAGCATCAAGGTGGCAGAAGCAGCCAAAATCATAGAAAATACTCAACGTGATTTGAATATTGCCTTGATGAACGAGCTATCCATCATTTTTGATTTGATGGATATAAATACACATGATGTTATAGAAGCTGCTGGCACCAAATGGAATTTTTTAAAATTCTATCCTGGCTTAGTTGGTGGACATTGCATTGGTGTTGATCCATACTACCTCACATATAAATCTGAGCAGCTAGGCTACAAACCAGAAATTATTTTAGCAGGAAGGAAAGTAAATGATAATCTTTCAAAACATGTAGTCAAGAGAATTTTAAATCACTTTAAGTCAAATAAAAAAATAATCGGTGAAACCAAAGTATTGGTTTTAGGGGTCACCTTCAAAGAAAATGTTTCAGACATTAGAAACTCGAAAGTTATTGATGTCATACAAGAATTGCAGAACTACAATATCAAAATAGAAATCTATGATCCATATGTTGACAAAAATGAATTGTCCAATAAATATGGATTGCAAACTGTCGAATCAATTGGCACTGACTATGATGGGATAATCGCCGCAGTTAAACATGACACATTCAAAGAGTATTCGAATCAGAAATTGATTGACATTTCAAACGATGAAGGGATTTTGATTGACATCAAATCGATGTACTCAAATTTTAATGGAATGACCTATTGGTCTCTTTAATCCATGAGACATCTTGCCATCATACCTGCTTACAACGAGGAAGAAAATATCCACAAGGCAATAGATTCTATTGCAAGCCAGACTGTGCTACCCACACGCTTGATTATCGTAGATGATGGCTCAACCGATTCAACTCCTGAAATCCTAGCAAAATACGCACAACAATATGACTGGGTCAAAATAGTTACAAACAAGAATAAAGACCCTAGAGCAACGGGCGCTAAAATCGTGCGTGCTTTTAATTTAGGTCTGCATTCTGAAGAACTCAATAATTATGATTTGGTGAGTAAATTTGATGCGGATCTTGAGTTCCCCACAAATTACTTTGAGACTATTATAGATGGATTTAAGAGCGATCCAAAAATTGGATTGTCTGGGGGCATTTGCTCTGTCCTGGAAAACGATGAATGGAAAGAGGAGATTGTTTCAAAGTCAGACCACGTGAGAGGAGCATTAAAGAGCTATCGAGTCGAAGCTTTTCAGCAAATGGAGGGTTTGAAATTATTTATGGGATGGGATTCTGCAGATGAATTTATATTGAGATATCACAATTGGAAAGTAAAAAGACATAGTGACCTTGCAGTTCGACATTATAGAGAGACCAATCAATTGAACGGCTGGGTGAAAACATCCCGATTGAATGCACAGGTATTCCATAATTTAGATTATGGTTTTTTGATTGGAAGTCTGTCTTCTCTAAAAAGAGGCATGGTCAATTCTCCACTCATCTTAAGTGGCCTCCTAACCTACTTCTATTTTCTCAAAGGATACTTCTCAAAAGATCGAAGAAAATTGAATCCAGAAATTGGTAAATTTATAAGAACTTACAGACGCAAAACAATTTTCAAATAATCGCTGCTACTAAAAAAGTGGAATGAGGGTTTTTATTTTATGTACGGGAAGATCTGGCTCTAAGTCATTCATTAAAGCATGCCAACATATAGAGAACTATACCGCCTCTCATGAAAGTCTAACTAAGAAGATAGGCTCTGAAAGATTGGATTACCCAGACCATCATATAGAAGCAGATAATCGTCTATCCTGGTTTCTAGGAAGCCTTGATACGCAGTTTGGTAAAGATGCTTTTTATGTTCACCTTAAAAGAAATAAGAAAGATACTGTAGATAGTTATCTAAAAAGGTGGACTTACCAAGGGAACATCTTAAAATCTTTTGCTGAAGGTATCTTGTTGCAAGGTTTCAAAAAACATAGCGAAGAAGAAAAACAAATCATTGCCTCAAGCTATTTTGATACCGTGAATGCAAACATAAAAGCCTTCTTAAAAGACAAACCAAATAAGATGGAGGTCAATCTCGAAAATTTCACTGAAGACTTTATTCATTTCTTCAAAGCTATCGACGCAAAGGGAGATTTAGAAATGGCCAAGCAAAGTTTAAAAACTGCCAACAACACATCCAAAGACTCAAGACCTGGCTTAATAGATAAGATCAAGAATAGATTAAAGGGCTAATCAAATTCATTATTATGAAACTCCTATCCAAATGCATCGGCTGCAATGAAAACATCAAAATAAAATCTTTTGCAACAAATAGACCTGACCTAGAAAGAGATTTGGGTGAAAAAATCACTGTAAGCTGCAAGAAATGTCATCGCAAACAAACTGTGCACCCAAATGAAGTTAGAGCTGTAGAGAATCCTTTTATGACCTTATTCGGTCTGGCAATGGGTATTCTTATCACTGTGCTGCTTTGGGGAATGCTTGGTGCAATCGGAACCATTTCAATGGGGATACCTGCTATGATTTTTGCATCAGAAACGAAAGCAGTTAAAACCTTTAATAGTTATCGTTTGTAGTTTTCTTGCTATTGATTAAGCTGATCAATCACTTCTTTGGTAAATCTGTCAGCACCAAATTTATTTAAATGATCAACGTTCAAGAAATACTCATCAGGATACCTTTCAGCAATTTTATCAATCACAATATAATTTTTTTCTAATTGCCTAATTAGCCCATCATAGCTATTTAGAACAGGAGAAGGTATATTATCTAGATAAGATTTGTGCAAGGGGTGACTAGCAATTACGAGTACCACATCCTTTGCCTCACACAGACTTGCCATTTGATGTAAATATTTGACTTGAGTCTCAGAAACCCCTAACTCTACTCCATTTTTAAAAAAATGTCTGTCAACTACTTTTTTCCAATTGGTGATTTTATTTGTTCTACTACTAAGATATGAACCAATGAATTCATTGTGATTCTTCTTTGGATAAAAGGCAGTCTCTTTCCAAAGTGTTTTACTATAGCTTACATAATCAAATTCGATTCCCAATCCATCAAAGTCTGCAATAGGATAAGATCGTTTGAACATTTCATGGGACCAAGTTTTATCTGAGAATTTAAAATCATTGAACTCCGAAATATTGTGAGGTGAAAATCCTAAAATGACAGTATCAGGAACAAATGACTCAAATACTTTTTGAAGCTTCCAATAGGTCAAAACAAAAGGCTCAGCGGATTGACTTATATTCTGCGCACTATGAAAATACTTTGGATTTAAACTTCTCATCGGATGCGAATCACCGATAATCAAAATATTTTTCTCCTCTAAAGAAACTTCTTGTTTCTCATAAATCAATTTATTGACAATCATATTAATCCCAAAGTATAAAATTGGAATCGATGTAAAAATCAATATGTTGATTAGAAATTTCCTCATTATCAAAATTGAAAGTAAATAAACTCCTGTTCTTTTCCGCCAAACCAAAAGATGGAAATGATAATTAGATAATAAAAGGCAAACCTAAGTGGACGTTTCCAGTGCAAAGCTAATTTTTCAAGAGCATACTCTCCTTCTCTACCCACCCACTCAACAAAAAGAAATAGAATGATCAAAAGTAAAATTGTTCTATTTTCAACCAAAGGAAAAGTCAAGAAGCTTGAGGAAAATATTTCTGTAATGATACTGAATGCATGCCTTAGATTTTCTGCTCTGAAAAATATCCAAGCAAACACTGTCAAACCAAAAGTTATCGAGATCATGAAAAATTCCTTTACAGAAGGAAAATATTTGCCTTGAGCTACAATATCAAGATGATTACGATTCTTCTTGCTTAGCAAAAGTGGTAGAAAATAAATGGCATTCAAAGCACCCCAAACAATAAAGGTCCAATTGGCTCCATGCCAAAATCCACTCACTATAAAAATGATAAAAGTATTTCTAATTTTTAAGCCAGTGCTACCTCTGCTACCTCCTAGAGGTATATAGAGATAATCTCTAAACCATGTAGATAATGAAATGTGCCAACGTCTCCAAAATTCTGCAATGTCTCGTGAGAAGTATGGGAAACTGAAATTCCTTTTCAGATTGAAACCAAATAATCTTGAACACCCGATTGCAATATCAGAATAGCCTGAGAAGTCACCATAGATCTGGAAAGAAAATAGAATAGCTCCCAAAACCAAGGTACTACCAGAATGGTCAGCAGAATTATTGAAAATCAAATTGGCGTATTCAGCGCAATTATCTGCTATTACTACCTTCTTAAAGAGCCCCCATAATATTTGGCGTAAGCCATCAACAGCCTTGTCGTAATCAAACTTTCTTTCAGTTTCAAATTGAGGTAGCAAATTGCTCGCTCGCTCGATTGGACCTGCCACTAATTGCGGAAAAAAACTTACAAAGGCAGAAAAGGCAATAAAGTCATTTGATGGTTGGAGTTTTTCCCGATAAATATCGATGGTATAACTCAAGGTTTGAAAAGTGTAGAAACTAATCCCAACAGGCAAAATAACATTCAATGAATTAGCATTGATCGATTTGCCAAAAAATGAAAAGACCTCAACAAAGTTATCTAGGAAAAAATTATAATATTTAAAGAAGCCGAGAAAACCTAAGTTTACCAAAATGCTTACACATAGTAAAAGCTTTCTTCTTGCTTGGTTCTTTTCAAGTCCTAGTCGCCTACCAACTGTGTAATCCACTATGGTACTGAAAAGAATCAAAGACAAAAACCTCCAATCCCACCAAGCATAAAATAGATAGCTCGCAGCAACAACCAAAAGATTTTGCAACCTCAGATTCTTGTTTGTGACAAACCAATAGAGTGCAAAGACTATCGGTAAGAAAATTGCAAAATCTATGGAATTAAAGAACATAGTCGAGTCCTAAACTTCCGATGAGGACTTCCATGTTGAATATGCCCAAAATAGTAAAGTCCCAAATACAAGCAATGAGCATATCAAAGCTATTATGGATCCGATACTATATGTCTTAGGTTTGAATTCAAACACAATCTCATGTGAACCTGCAGGTACTTTCATTGCTCTTAAAATATAATTGGCTCTTATATGCTCAACTTCCAGTCCATCAATTGTTGCTACCCAACCTTTATTTGGACCATACCATACTTCTGAGAACACAGCAAATTGTTCTGAGTTAGACTTAGCTTGATAAACAAGTTTATTGGGAGCATAACTAGTAAGACGAATTGTTCCTTGTTTCTGGGGATTAAGCCCTCCCACATAATCAGCGAACTCTTTATGTACAATCGCAGTTCCTTGCACGTTTAATCCTGATATCGAAGCTATTTCTTCATTGGCATTCTCCACCATTTGAATCTTATCAACAAACCATGCATTGCCAGCAGCACTTGGATTATCTTGTACTCCCAGTTGGCCCTCTCTTGATCTACCAATGATGTATTTGGTATTCAACATATCAAAGGCTTCTTGAGTACTTTGGCCCAAGTGCATATTAATCATATCGTCATAACGCTGAAGCTTTGCTGCATGCATACCGCCAATTGACTTATGGAAATAACTCGCTCTAGTAGAAGCCCAAGGGTTTCTTTCAGAAACATCGAATACTCTATAGTGTATGTCGGTATCTCTTAAAATGGTTTCGTCAACAGGGCGCTTGGCAAAGTCATTATTTATAAATGCTCTTTCAGAAACAAAATCATCATTATTGACATAATTTTTGTCTACTAAGAACAAGTCACCCATAGCAAATAAACCGATAATTAGCATAGCAATATTGGCAGGAATTATACCTCGTAAGTATATGAAGCAAGCAGCTGCAGCAATAACTATCAATCCAAAAGAACGATAAGCACTTACTTGCATCATAGCAATTCTTGTTTTCTCCAAGGTGCTCGCCTTAATACCCATCTGAATAAACTGAGAATCATAAGCACCTTCAAAACTCATAATTGAGGGACCTATAAAAGCTAAAATCAATGCACCTAGTCCTAATACTGCAGCTGGGATAATGATACTTAACTTGTTTACGCTTGATTTTTCAACTTTGAAAAACTGATCTAGCGCCAATATTCCTATCATCGGAATGATAACAGCCGTGACTGATAAAATACTATTTGGTGTTCTAAACTTGTTGAAAAAAGGAAAGTAGTCAAAAAATATTCTGTAAAGGAACTCCAAATTATTTCCCAAAGATAACAACATGGTGAGTAGTACACTGGCAATTCCCCACCACCTCAGTTTCGGCTCCAAATAACTGAAGCTCAAAAGAAACAAAAAGCACATAATCGCCCCAAAATAAATCGGCCCACTAGTCGAAGATAAGCCACCAAAATAAATCGGCAATGGATTTTCATCGAAATTGACTCTCGGATTATTTGTTACCCTTCGGAATTCTTTTCCTAACTCACTATCTGGGCTTATTCTTTCTCCGGTACTTCCTCCTACAGCCATTGGAATATAACTAGGCCAAAGATCTTTCCATGCATTACTCCAAGCCGTTGCATAACTCCACTCCAAGCCTTCAACTTCACTACTTGATTTGGCAACACCTTCAGTTTTTAAAATTGGCTCACCTCTCATCGTATCTTTGGAATACTCATAAGTTGGGAGTAATTTCCCAGCAGAGGTTCCAAAAGCAACAATCAATCCCACCAATAATAATCCACTCGCTTTCGCAAATGTTGGCAAAGCACCATTTTTTACTGAAGAAGCTAATTTGGCGAGTACATACATCCCCAATAATAAACCTAAGTAATAGGTCATTTGCGGGTGATTGGCTCCAAAACTAAGAGACATTCCTAAAGTAAAAATTGCGAATCCAGCAATCCATTTTTCTTTGTAAGTCAGCAATACCCCAGCAATAACAAGTGGACTGCACATCACAGTTAATACCTTGGTATTGTGGCCTGCTTCAAAGAGTACAACGTTGTTGGTTGTAAAAGAGAAGGCCAGGGCACCAAAGATTCCAAGCCATGGATGTACGCCTAAAACCAAAGCCATTATATAAAAACATACTGCACCAAAAATAAACATTCCGGCAGGCCTAGGTATCCAAACTGACATCGCTTGTCTAATCTTCTTCGTTAAGTTCATTGGCTCCAATGACTTAATCTGATATGCAGGCATACCGCTAAATCCACTATTTGTCCATTGGCTCCACTCTCCAGTCTTTTCGTGGTATTCATTTAACTCCTGGGACATCCCCATAAAGAATATAGTGTCTTGTTGACGAATTTTTTTTCCGGAAAATTGTGGCGCAAAATATGCACAAGAGGCCACAATAAAAATAAGCAAGGCTGCCAGATGAACAAGTAAAGATTTGAAAGAAAACTGTTTCATATTTGGGTTTTTATCTGAGGTCTAAGCTTCTAATTTTTGAATTTGTTGTTTGATTTGAGCGATACGATCATTTCCATCTTGGAGTTTTTTACGTTCCATTGCAACAACCGCTTCGGGTGCATTATTGACAAATCGTTCATTTGACAATTTCTTTTCTACACCATTTACAAATCCCTCTTGATGTTTTAAATCCGCTTTCAATTTCTCTAACTCTTTTTCAACATCTATATTTTGTACAACTGGCACATGAAATGCACTTGCACCTGATATAAAACCAACTGATGATTCTGGTGCATCTTCCACCAAATCGAATGTACCTACAAAAGCAATTTTTTGTAAGATCTCAACAAGTCCTTCATCAGCATGAATCGCAGCTGTCTCTTCTGACTTAATCGCTGCGACATTCAGAATATCTCTTTTCTTCATGCTTTGTTTATTACGAACGTCTCTTACATTACTTGCAATATCTTTTATTAATTCTAGTTGCGTAAGTAGACTTTCGTCAAATGCGTCGCTGGCTTCTAATTCTGTGATAATACAATCATCGCCATCCTTTCTTTCTTTGAGGATATGCCAAATCTCTTCCGTCACGAAAGGCATGAAGGGATGTAACATCGAACAAATTGTACTGAATATTTCAACAGT
>CALHKJ010000211.1 GCA_938033975.1 uncultured Saprospiraceae bacterium
GCCTTGCATCACCTTGGGGAGATATCAGGTGAGATAAGTACTGATGATTTGTTGGATAGTATATTTAGTAATTTCTGTATTGGAAAGTAAACACTCCAATCTTAAGTGTCCATAAAACCATAAAAATATACAATCATAAGATGGTGGAATTAAAAATACCGTCCGATCATTTCAGTTTCAACAATCACTTTCTTAAGCTCATAAAAGTCAACTTCACCTTGATGTTTCCAAATAGCATTTCCATAAGGATCAATCAGCATGGTGTAAGGTAAAGCCCCATTCCAATCTGGATCAATCGCTTCTATTAAGGCATATTTATCAGCATTAGAAAAAATAAAATTATCAACTGCCGAATTTTTTTCTTTTAAAAATTTAAGCGCCCTATCACTATGATTTGGATTATCTGCAGAAATAGAAACAAATTCAAAAGCCCTTGCCCCGTACATTCTTTGCAGTTTGATAAATTCCGGGTATTCAATTACACAAGGACCGCACCAAGTCGCCCAAACATTTATCAATCGAAGTTGATCAGAATCCTGATTAAGGATTAATTTTTCAATGCCCGCTTCATCCACTTCTGTTATTGTTACTTCTTTTTCATTCCATTCCTTATTGGCTTTTTCTTTCATATTTAATTTCCAACCCCACTTGGTGGAGCAACCAAATGTTTTCGTAATAGGATTTGGTGGTACTTTGCCATCTAAAACAAAATCAAGTGCTTCACGTAAATCTTCGGCGTTGGCTGAACCTGGTTTTTCGACTGTGTCCAATCTTCCACGATATGCCAATTTTTGATTTTTGTCAAAAACAAAAACATGCGGCGTTGCTACAGGACCATACTTTAATGAAACTGCTTGGTCATCTCCATCATACAAATAGGGAAAGTTGTAGCTCATATCCTTTACCCTAATTTTCATCTCTTCATAATCATCATTCAAATCAGAGTAACCCAATTCTTCATACAATAATCCTAGAGGACTGTTGGGAGAAATACCTACGAAAGAAACTCCTTTTGATTTGTAATCTGAAACAACCTTTATTATTCTTTTTTCGTAGGCTTGTGCAGTCGGACAATGATTACATGTAAAAATAACCACCAAAGCTTCCTTATCATTGAAATCGTCAAGGCTATAATATTTTCCATCAGTTGCTGGAAGTCTGAAATCAGGGGCTTGTTCTCCTATTGCCAAAGTCGTCACTTCTTGTTCTGCAACTGGTTGCGGATCTTGAACAAATGGTTGCATGGTATCTGTTTCCACTGCATCAGTTTCCATTTTTCGATTACCATTATTGTTGCAGCTCAAGACAAAAAATAAGCTGAATATCAAAATGAGTTTTAAAATATTGGCCATGATTTGATTTTTGACGTTATAAACAAGTTACTGTTCAAACTGGCTAAAATGAGAGGTAACTAAAATTAAACAAAATTTCCTACTTATTATTTTGAACACAGTCTTAGCTCAGCATTTTTAATTTGTGCTGAGTAGCATTGAGTATCCATCAATATGGTGATGAAGCTTTTCAAACTGCTCAATCCCTACTCAACCCAAAACCCATCCAAAATATCTGCACCTAGATACTTATCATCTTTGTGCATGTACCACTTCCTGGTCTTCGGAATTCTAACTCCATTGGATTCTTTTTCGCCAACTAGTAGAATATACTCTCCATCATTGGCCGCTTCATTTTTGTAGAATCGATAACCCACCATAGCATAGCTGGTAGGATCAAAATAGAAATACCAAATATCCTTACCTACCTCTGGTTCGTAAGTAACTTTCAATTGCAAGGACTCAGTGCCAAAGAAATCAGTTAGCACAACTTCTTCATGAATGATGGTACCTGGATCATCCAATTTAATAGGCAACAACCAAAGGTATTGATAGTAATTACGCATCATCACAAATCGATCATTGTTGAGCCGAAACTTTTCTTTAATGGAGTCTTCAATCTCTTCGGTACCATTAACTTTAAAGGTGATATTTCCTTTGTCATAATTGGAATCAATTAAAAAACTATCACGACTTTGGAGTAGCCTAAAAGTTTCCTCTTTGATATTTGCACTTACTGTTGTACTTCTATCCTTTCCACCTGGTCTTGTTTCGATAAAATCGAAAGTCAAATTTGAGCTAAGTAGCTTGCCACTTGGATCGTGATATGCTTTGCTGTTTGCTAAGAGAACTTTCGCATTTATCACTTGAGCATGAGCAAAAGTAAAGGACATTAGCAGAGATAATATTAAACTTAAAGTATACTTCATTTGTGTTGAAAATTATTAAAATCTAAATTTTGTTCTCATGGTTTACCATGATTCTTAGCTAAATCCTAGCCTACGCAAGCTAAGATAGTTGAACTTTAACAATTTTATATGTATCTTGAGATTAAGCAAAAGCTAAAACCTTTCTCGGTGGAATTAGCATCAAATTTTGTATTTTCTAAAACCTCAAAAAATAATTCAACTTATAGTTCTAACCATATTGTAATCCCACAGATTACATTTCAAACATTTCTAGAAAAATTAAAACGATCTACAACAGATTGTTTACAAGATATATAAGATTATGTATACTTGATTAGTAGTTGGACTGGATGGTAGCCGTATCATCCGGTCCCTATCTTGTTGAATAAGTATGATGAGCTCATTCAACAAGCAAGTAATCACATTAACAGGAATTGTCAGACTAGGTCTGATTAATCGAAGCAATGTTAAGTTGCTTCGATTTTTTTTGTTTGTGCTTATATGACATAATGCCTGTTTGAATTAATAAAAACTTGAAAATTGAAAAAAAATTGATCTTCTTTACTTTCAGTTCAATTAAAGCAGTTTCTAATCACAGGAATTGCACCATTTAAACCTGAAAAATGAAGATTAGGCTACTTTTTACTTGCTTATTATTGATATGTGCTTCTCTACTTTTTAGCCAAAATGAGATTTGGGAAAAGCTCCCAGCAGAAGCCCAAGAAGTTTTAAAAGCAGACATTGAGTCCAAAAAAGTTTACCCCACCAAGTATACATTATATAATATCCTTGATACAGATATGAGATCTATTTTGGATAATGCTCCCAAAAGATCTGAAGACATTGACACTGATCGTTTGCCAATTATAAGAATACCTACCCCAGATGGAGCATTTCTTCGTTTTTATATAGAGGAGGCTTCCATCATGCATCCTAGCTTACAAGAAAAATTTCCGAATATAAAATCATTCGCTGGATACGGTGTAGACGAAAAGGATTGTTACCTAAGATTTGACTATTCTCATAAAGCTTATCATTTTCAAATTCTTTCAGCAAAATATGGAACCATAAAAATTGATCCTCTGAAATCAGATAACGAGGTTTATCAATGCTATTACAAGAAAGATGTTTTTGTAAGCAATGATCAAGATAAATTTGTTTGTGAATTTGATGGAAAGGTTCATGTTCCTGAAGATTACACACCGAATAGCAACTCCAGTTTTAGACAAGGAGATAATGATTTAAGAGATTATAGATGTGCGATTGCATGTACAGGAGAATATACAGCCTATCATGGAGGAACGGTAGCTGATGCAATGGCTGCTGTTAATACAACAATGACAAGAGTCAATGGAATATTCGAAACTGATTTTTCAATCACGATGACTTTGATTGCTAACAATGATGAGGTTGTTTATACAAATAGTAGCACAGATCCATTTTCAAATGGTAGTGCAGGAACTATGGCCAACCAGAATAGAGACAATATGAATGAGGTTATTGGCTCTGCCAATTTTGATGTTGGACATGTTTTTGGAACAGCCGGTTCTGGGCTCGCATACCTCAATGGACCATGTGGTTCAAACAAAGCAAGAGCTGTTACTGCTATTGCCAATCCTGTAGGAGATTTCTTTGATGTTGACTATGTATCACATGAGTTTGGTCATCAATTTGGAGCCAATCACACCCAGTACAATTCATGTAACAAAAATTCAAATACAGCGATGGAGCCAGGAAGTGCCTCAACAATAATGGGCTATGCTGGTATTTGCAATCCAAATGTACAAGACAACTCAGATGCCTATTTTCATGCAATCTCTATTCAAGAAATAGAAAATTATACAACCAATGGAAACGGCAACAACTGTCCTACAACTACCGATTTAGGCAATAATATCCCTACAGTTTCTGCTGGCAACGACTATATCATTCCTAGATCAACTCCCTTTATTTTAACAGCTACTGGCTCAGATCCTGATGGTGATGTTCTCACTTATACATGGGAACAAATGGATAACTCAGGATCACAAACCCAGCCTCCTGAACCTACCAATACTGTTGGGCCAATGTATAGAAGTTTATTGCCTTCACTTAGCAACCAAAGATATTTACCATCACTTCCTGATGTTATTTCAGGTAATAATTCCACTTGGGAAGTACTTTCATCAGTCGGAAGAGACTTAAACTTTAGAGTTACTGTTAGAGACAACAGACCTGGTAATGGTTTGACAGAAGAAGATGATTGCCTAATTACAGTTGACGGATCGAGTGGCCCCTTTGAAATCACCGCACCCAATACTGCACTTACATGGCAGGGTGGTGAAACTCAAACTATAACGTGGAATGTTGCAAACACAAATAATGCGCCTGTCAGCTGTGCCAACGTAGATATTATGTTGTCTCTTGACGGAGGCTCTACTTTTACCACTACACTAGCGAGTAATGTGAGTAATGATGGATCACATGACATTATTGTACCTGGAATAGTAAGCAGTACAGCAAGAATTAGGGTAATGTGTTCAGACAACATTTTTTATGATATTTCTGACGAAAACTTCACCATAGATAATTTATGTGAGTTCGACAACCTTATAGTGACAGAAGACTATAACAATGGAGATACAGAAATCCTCAGGGTTGGGAACAATATTACTGCAACCAATATTATTAATGCAGGGGCAGTCATTCAATATTCTGCTGCAGTTGATATTGATTTAAATATAGGTTTTGAAGTAAAAGTAAAAGGTGTTTTTGACGCCTACATCGGACCTTGCCAATAAAATCATATAGAAGCTAACTGCGAAAAGTCTCCAGACCTCTTCGCATTACAGCAATGGATGATAATCTCCAAGTTTTCCAATTGCTTCAGCGTTTCTGATATCATGAACAATCTGAATGGCAGGTCGTACTTCACTACAAGCATGTCCATTGCCTTCAAGAATTGCTTGATAACATTTTGTATGAAGATCAGTAAAACCAGAAGAAAACTCAATCTCTTCTCCATCAATAGTTATACTTCTATAGGTGGACATTCCTTTAGCTCTTACTAAAACTGGAAGTACTTCAATGTCAACACTTAGATACCAACGAACTCTAGCACGTTTTAATTCTAGGTAACCTGCAGCTTTATCTTTATCATGTATATGCACAACATTTTTTTGAACATCCCCAAATATCCAAGTGAGCATATCAAAAAAGTGTACTCCAATATTGGTTGCTACCCCACCCGATTTTTCATTATCTCCCTTCCAAGAGACATGATACCATGCTCCTCTTGAAGTAAAATAAGATAGATCGATATCAAAGATATGATCAGCAGGACTTTGATCAACCTTCTCCTTTAATTGCATTATTGATTCATGTTGTCTCAATTGGAGGATGTTGAAAATCTTTCTGTTCGTTTCTTTTTCTACTTTCTCTAAAGCATCAATATTCCAGGGATTGAGTACTAATGGCTTTTCGCAGATTACATCCGCATCATTGCGCAGGGCAAATCTGCAATGTGCATCGTGCAGATAGTTGGGCGAACAAACAGAAAAGTAATCTACTTTTTTATCTGTGTGTCTGAGCTTATCTATATGTCTATCAAATCTTTCAAAGGAAGTAAAAAAAGAAGCTTGGGGAAAGTAAGAATCTATTATCCCAACACTATCATTTGGATCTAAAGCTGAAACCAAATTGTTATCCGTTTCTTTTATAGCCTTCATATGTCTTGGAGCAACAAATCCTGCTGCACCAATCAAAGCAAAGTTCTTCATATCTTTTTTACCTTTCCGTCCTCCAAAATATATTCATCACCAGTATGTGCGCATTTGGCTCTATGACTTGCATCAAATTCAAGTTGTTCTCCATGTTCACTCATCCATCCTTTCTGGACACTAGGTACACCAACCACCATCGCATAATCAGGAACATCATTTTTAACCACAGCCCCTGCACCAACAAAACAGTAGCGACCCAAAGTGGCACCGCAGACAATTGTTGCATTCGCTCCTATGGTTGCACCTTTCTTGACCAGCGTTTTTCTATACTCTTCTTTTCTCGATACAGCAGATCTTGGATTGTACACATTGGTAAAGACCATTGATGGCCCTAAGAAAACATCATCTTCACAAGTTACCCCTTCATATATAGAAACATTATTCTGCACTTTGACATTATTGCCAAGCACAACATGATTGGCCACAAACACATTTTGCCCTAGATTGCATTCTTCACCAAGAATAGCATGCGGCATGATGTGACAAAAATGCCAAACCTTTGAGCCTTTGCCAATTTGTGCGCCAGCATCAACGATGGCAGTTTCATGTACATAATACTTATCTGTTTCCTGACTCATGATTAATTTCCTCTCCTAAGATAGGATTGTTTATGTAATTAGCTAAAAAAGGATTTCACTGCATCAATAATCCTATCTTGAATTTCTTGGTTAAGCTCTGTGTGCATCGGCAAAGAAAAAACTTCTTTACAAAGCTGATCTGTTACAGCTAAGCTGAAACCAGGTTCAACGTAACTACAATATGCTTTCTGCTCATACAGCGGAACTGGATAATAAATACCTGTTGGAATACCTTGTTCTTTTAAGTAAGCAACCAATTCATCACGTTGTCCATTTGTCACTCTTAAAGTATACTGATGGAAAACATGATTACTGAATGAATTTCTTTTGGGAGTAATCAAGCCTTCAACATTTTGCAACTGAGTATCATAGTAATCTGCTGCTGCCAATCTTGCATCTGCATACTCGTTTAGATATTTTAATTTTACATTTAGCACAGCCGCTTGAATACTGTCTAAGCGAGAATTTACTCCAATGATATCATGATAATATCTTTTGCTTTGCCCATGATTGGCAATCATTTTTATCTTTCGTCCTAGTTCATCATCATTTGTGAAAATCGCTCCA
>CALHKJ010000212.1 GCA_938033975.1 uncultured Saprospiraceae bacterium
GCATGGACTCAAGAAATCATAACCACTTGGTTCCCATTCAATGGGGCAATCTTCATCTGACATATAAAAATCTTTTGCTCTAGATTCTATGATCTCTTTCAGAGGAAGGTCGTTCACTTGAACAGCGTAATCATGTGCAAAGGTCAACCCGAAAGCTGTATTACTGTGTTCACCAACCCGGATAGGATAGACCAACTTGGGCAAATAGTCAATATATTTTTCCGAAATTAAGTCACACAATGGTTGCAAAGCTACGACCCAATTTTTGGCGTCAGGATCATCCCAGCTAATTAATTCTTCTTGCATCTTTAGCAACCATGCCCAGCCATAAGTTCTCTCAAAACTACTGGTGTGTTTGTTCATGCTAAAGTATTCAATCTCCGTCTGTATGTTTTCTTTGGTTATATTTTGATTCAATAAGGCTCGGGCCTTAGCCTGAACAGATAAATTAGGAAATTTCTTTAGAAGAAAAATGATAGACCAATGGCCATGCACCGCTGAATGCCAATCGAAGCATCCATAAAAGGCTGGGTGATGAACTATGGGCATAGACAAGTCTTCTTCCTTAGCGATTGTCAATCCAGATTTGTAAGGCAACGGATTTGTTATACACTTCATTGGCAACTCAATCAATTTTTCTGCCGCTGCAAGATCTAAGTTAATGTCAGTCATAGCTGCAGCCCTTTCTACGGAACTATTGGTTGTAGAATTGTTAGCTTTTTCTCCTGTGCATCCAAGTAAGAAAACCAAGAATGCAAGAATTGTGATTCTCATAAATATTCAATTTGAATAAGTAAAATAAGGAAAACTGGTAGAATCTCAGCGATTGAGCAATCAATGGTCTCTTATTTTCAATATCTTATCGAAATATGTTGAAAACTGAAACGTTTTTCATTAATTATGCATTAAGACAATTAAATAAATATCATGTCAGAAGATTCAATAAAAACAGAAAATGCCAATTCGGTTATCAAGAACCATATGATATGGTCAATGGGAGCTGGTTTTATTCCGGTACCTATTGCAGATTTTTTTGCAGTTAGTGCCATTCAGTTGGATATGATCAGACAATTGAGCAAAATCTATGATGTAGATTTTAAAGAAACGGAAGGCAAAGCAGTGATCACTTCATTAACAGGATCTGGCTTGGCGAGACTTGGTGCTAGAGCTATCAAGTTTATTCCTGGGGTTGGATCTGTTCTGGGTGGAGTAACACTAGCTGTTCTTTCAGGAGGTGCAACATATGCCTTAGGTGAAGTATTTAAAAAGCATTTTTCAACTGGTGGAACTTTTCTAGATTTTGATCCATCTCGTTTGAAAGCTTATTACGATGAGAAGTTTGAAAAAGGTAAGACCATGGCCAAGGAGATGAGGGATAAACAAGAAAAAGTGCAGAAAATGCATGAAGAAGCTGAGATAGTAGAGAAGGTTGTTAAAAAAACAACAAAGTCTAGAGTTGATCAGTTGAGAGGATTGGCAGATCTGCTAAAAGACGGCATCATCAATGAAGAGGAGTTTGAGAAAATGAAGAAGAAACTGTTAGATGCTGATATCGACTAATGGAAAAAGCAATCATACAAACAACTGACCTAACCAAAGTATATGTCATGGGCTCAACAGAAGTAAGAGCATTAAATGGCGTATCACTTTCTATTCAAAAAAATGAATATGTAGCCTTGATGGGCCCATCAGGAAGTGGTAAATCCACCTTGATGAACTTATTGGGTTGCCTGGATACACCTACATCAGGAGGTTATGATCTAAACAATACTGTGGTAAGTACCATGTCCGATTCAGAACTTGCTGAAATACGCAATAAAGAAATTGGCTTTGTTTTTCAAACATTCAATTTAATGCCTCGGTTAAGCGCACTTGATAATGTTGCCTTACCGCTTGTCTACAGTGGTGTCAAAAAAAGCAAACGAGAGGATCGTGCAGAAGAGGTATTGTCACTTGTTGGTCTCGGAGATAGAGTTGATCACAAACCGAATGAACTTTCAGGAGGTCAAAGACAAAGGGTAGCCATAGCAAGAGCATTGGTAAACAATCCTTCCATCATCTTAGCTGATGAGCCAACTGGAAACTTAGATACCAAGACATCTGTAGAGATCATGGAAATTTTTGAAAAGATTCATGCTGCCGGTAACACCGTGATTTTAGTAACACACGAAGAAGACATTTCTGAACATGCACATCGGATTATAAGATTAAGAGACGGCATTATAGAAAGAGATCTGGTAAATGAAAACCCAGTGAGTTTTGCTCAGAGGCAAGGATTACTTTAGAAAACTCGCTTCGCTTCAGACTCCAGACTTCCAGATTCCAGACTTTTTGCTTATCTGGTCTAATTGCATTCAACAAGCACATTATTTTTAGAAACTAAAAAGTATTTCGATACTCAATCCCTCCATTTGCCAACTGGTAGATGGAGGGAAAGCTCATATTAATCGTCATCCGATTTAAATCAGCAGTGTGACCAGTCTGTTAGTCTGGCGTCTGGTAATCTGGCGTCTGCCGTAAGGCACTTGCCAGAGTCCCCGCATTTGTCTAGCTTTGAGAATCATCAATAATTAAAAACAGAGAAGTGAAAATTTATACTAAAACAGGGGACAAAGGAGAAACAAGTTTGCTTGGAGGAAAACGAGTGTCTAAAGATGATATTAGAATAGAAGCATACGGAACAGTAGATGAATTGAATGCCCATATTGGTGCCCTTATCAGCGAGCTAGAAAATGATAAGATGATTACTCACCTTTTAAGTATTCAGTCCTTGCTCTTTACTATTGGTTCTTATTTAGCTGCAGAATCTGATGATCATCCTTCACTTCCTATTTTGGATGATAGTTATGTCAAGGACTTAGAATCAGCTATAGATTTAATGGATAAAGAATTAGATCCAATGACCAGCTTTATTCTGCCTAGTGGTAGTAGAGCCATTGCTCAATCTCATATCTGTAGGACAGTGTGCAGAAGGGCTGAAAGACGGATTATTGCAGCTGAGTTGAATACTGCGAATTCTAAACTTATCATCATGATAATC
>CALHKJ010000213.1 GCA_938033975.1 uncultured Saprospiraceae bacterium
GTTGTGAAGATGCAGTTTTATATGATCTTGCCAAGTAGTCCTTTTTCCTAGCACTGTATAATTTTCCATAAAGTACTCCATGAATTTTGGTAGCTTCTCTTCTATGTTGTCTATGTCATCAAAACCCAAGTTCTTCCGATATTTTAATGCTCTATCGTTATTCGCTCCTGGCGTGATTTTCAGCATATAATAATAAGCTGAGACCATGATGTCTCTTCCATCCCTAACCACATAAAGTATGTTATTAAAGTTTTTATGATAGGGGAAGTGACCATGCATAATCGATTCTTCAAATTTCGGGGCTACGTTTCTAGGAAAGGGGATTTGAAGAGCTGCTGAAAGCATTTGACAAAACCAGGTGCCACCAGATTTTGGAAACTCAGATACCAATACCAAAGGCAGCCTTTTGTTGAGAAAGTGCCACATAAAAACTGATTTGGCAGCCCCATACCTAATACTCAAATTGCTTCTGGTTTCAACCATTTCACAAAGGTAAGAAATAAGGAGAGAGCTCGGGAGACCTTCTTTATAAAATTGAGCGTAGAGGTCAGGAGACCTTCTGCGAGTTTAGCCAGAAAATATCTTTTTGAAAATGATCAGCCAAAGGTCTCCCGACCTCTTGGCTCCTTTCTGTAAATAAGAAGAGAGCTCAGAAGACCTTCTGTGATTATAGCCAGAAAATATATTTTGAAAATGACCAGCCAAAGGTCTTCCTACCTCTTGGCTCCCTTTATAATAAAATGTACTTTTACAGAATGTTGGAAAGTTTAATAAATAAAGATAATTTTTTTCTAATTGCAGGACCTTGTGCAGTAGAAGATGAGGCAACAGTTATGCACATAGCCGAGACCATGAAGATGCTCACTGATAGGCTGAACATTCCATATGTATTCAAAGCTTCTTACCGAAAGGCCAATAGAAGTAGTTTGACAAGTTTTACAGGAATTGGTGATGAGAAGGCGCTTAAGATAATTGCAAAAGCGAAGAAGGAATTTGATCTCAAAACAACTACCGATATACATACCGATGGAGAAGCTGCTATGGCAGCAGAGGTTGTAGATATCCTTCAGATTCCAGCATTTTTAGCCAGACAAACTAACTTGTTGGTTGCGGCAGCTCAGACTGGTAAAATTGTCAATATCAAAAAGGGACAATTTATGAGTGCAACTACCATGGGTTTTGCTGCACAGAAAATTACAGATAGCGGCAACCAAAACGTTATGCTAACTGAACGAGGAACTATGTTTGGATACCAAGATTTAATAGTAGATTTTCGTTCAATTCCAGCTATGAAAAAATTAGGCTATCCCGTTGTTGTAGACTGTACACATTCTTTGCAAAAACCAAATCAAAGTCAAGGTGTAACGGGAGGTCAACCCGAAATGATTGAAACCATAGCTAAGGCTGCTATAGCAACTGGTACAGATGGATTGTTTATAGAAACACATCCTAATCCATCAATCGCAAAATCTGATGGAGCCAATATGTTAGAGATGTCTAGAATTGAAGAGCTACTTACTAAGCTGGTAAGATTACGAGCAGCTTTATAATAGTAGTACAAATAAAATCTGAGCGTAAACAATTTTTAGGACTGCTGAAATAGGAAAGACTAAAGTGTAACCTATCATTGGTAAGTTATTATTTGATCGCTCTAGTGCAAAATCAAGAATAGCAGGTTGATTGGAAACAAAACCAGTTAATACGCTAAATGGAATCTTGAAAAGTTTGAAACCAATTAACAGTGCAAATATTGCGGTGAATAAACTTACGATACAACCACCAGCAAATAATTTGAGACCAACCTCTAAGTTGAAACTGCTAACAAAAGAGGTTCCTGATTTTATACCAATTACTGCTAATAATAATATTAGACCTATTTGCCGTAAGGTTACATTTACACTATATGGAAGAACCCAGACGATTGGTCCTGTTCTGTATAAGGCTCCTAAGATAAGACCAACAATCAGCGGACCACCCGCGAAACCCAGTTTAAATTGAATATTCCCAGGAAGAGTGATCTCAATCATTCCAATTGCTAAGCCAATGGCAATTCCTAATCCAAAAGTAAATAAGTTTACTTTGCTTGATTTAAAATAAGAGTCACCGAAATATTTTGAAAGAGGTTTGATGTCTTTTCTTCTTGATACAAAACGAATCCTATCTCCCATTTCCAAAACTGTATTTGGTTTGGCCAACATATCGGAATCTCCTCTACGAATTCTTGTTACAACTGTGTCAAATTTTTCTTGAAGATTTAGACTAGATATAGTCTTTCCAACTACGTGAGGATTTGAAACAAAAATTCTACGGACATCATATACTTTACGATCACATGAAATATTGAATTCCATTTTCTCGCCTAAGAAATCCGCTACTTTATCTATTTCTTCTTTTACACCAATTACCATGATTTGATTTCCAACATCCAGCTTGGTATTCCAACTAGCAAGCATTACTTGAAAATTATTATTCATGATGCGACCAAACACTACATTCCAATTATGTTCATTTAATAAGTCTCTTACTTGCAAACCCTTAACGGCTGGATTCGAAATCTTTATGGAAATAGATAGTAAATCTTCGTCTGTTGGATATTTATTACGCAGACTCTTTTTCTCCTTTTTGTAGTCTATCTTAAACAACTTTTCCATTATGATAATGGCAATCATCCCTCCAATTACTCCCATTGGATAAGTATAAGAATAGGCAATAACGCTTGTCTTCGTCAAATTAAGCATTTGTTCTCCCGTAAAACGGTTATTTATCAATTCGATAACTCCTGCTAAGGCTGTTGTATTTGTCGTGCTGCCTGAGTAAATACCTACTACTTCCGCCGCACTATATTTGAAAAGATAAGCCAATGCATATATGAGTATAGCTGAAGCCGTAAGCATAATGACAACAAAACTGATATCTCTTGCACCGTTTTTTCTGATGGATTTAAAAAAGGCAGCACCCGAATTGAGGCCGATTGAATAGACAAAGAAAACAAGTCCAAGTTGGAATAAAATATCGGGGGCTTTAAGATCTTCGTATATTGCTCCAAATAAAAGCCCAACAAACAGGACAGCAGAAACCCCTAGGCTATTACCTTTAAACTTTAATGTTCCAACAAAGTAGCCTAAGGCTGCAACACTGAACAATAACAAAAGCGGGTTTTCTGAAAATA
Source organism: uncultured Saprospiraceae bacterium (assembly GCA_938033975.1). Taxonomy (GTDB): domain Bacteria; phylum Bacteroidota; class Bacteroidia; order Chitinophagales; family Saprospiraceae; genus JAHDBF01. The sequence goes on from CALHKJ010000213.1 coordinate 3,170, forward strand.
ATCTTTGCATCTTGAAATAATAATATATGTAAAGTTATATTAATATTTACAGTGTAAAACAATTCTAGACAATAAGTGAGTGAAAAACAGGATATAGTAGAAATTAGGATACCTCATAACAAAATTGAAGATGACAATTTTATTAGGGAAAAAATCAGAGCTAAAAAGAAAAATTTAGGTAAACATTTTTTTTACCATATTTTAAAACGATCTATTGATGCGAGGCAAAAGATTATTTACTATCTCCTGAGAGTAGAAATTTCGAATCAAAAAATCAAGGTTCAAGATTTTTATAATTTGATTTCTAATTACCCTGCTCTTAATCCCAACAAAGAAGTATTAATTATCGGAGCTGGGCCAGCAGGTTATTTTGCTGCATTAGAATGTCTTCGTTTAGGGATCAAGCCAATTGTTTTGGATAGAGGAAAGGATGTAAGAGCGAGAAGAAGAGACTTGAAAGCTATCCAGCAAGATCATAAGGTAAATCCACACTCCAATTATTGTTTTGGTGAAGGAGGTGCTGGTACTTATTCTGATGGTAAGTTATATACTAGATCTCACAAACGTGGCAAGATTCAAAATGTGTTGGAATTATTGGTTGCGCATGGAGCTCACCGAGATATCCTTGTTGAGGCGCATCCACATATTGGAAGTAATAAACTTCCTGGGATAGTTTCTAAAATTCGAGAGACTATAGAATCAAATGGTGGTGAGGTCATATTTAATTGTTGGATTACTGATTTGATTCTTGAAGATGGCAAACTGCGAGGAGCTATAAATTATGACGGGAAAGAATTTCGAGCTAATGCAACAATTATCGCAACAGGGCATTCGGCAAGAGACATGTATAAATTGTTGGATGATAAGAAAATAAATATAGAAGCTAAACCTTTTGCCATTGGGGTTAGGGTTGAGCATCCACAAGTGTTGATTGATAAAATTCAATATAAGCAGGAACCAAGAAGTGAGTTTCTGCCAGCTGCTCCTTACAAATTGGTGAGCCAAGTAGAAGGCAAAGGCGTATTTTCATTTTGTATGTGTCCTGGTGGTCTGATTGTGCCTGCAGCAACCTCTCCTGGAGAAATTGTAGTTAATGGTATGAGTCTATCAAAGCGTGATAGTCCATTTGCTAATTCTGGAGTAGTGACTGAGATTTCTTTGGAGGACCTTTCTGCAAATGGCTATACCGGAACCTTCGCAGGATTGGACTTACAAAAATCTATTGAGCAAAAGGTTTTTGAAATTGGGGACGGCTCTCAAAAAGCACCAGCGCAAAGGTTGCTTGATTTTATAGAAGGTAAAGATTCAACAGATCTTCCAAAAACATCCTACATACCAGGCATCTATCCTGCTCAAATTAGCGAGGTGTTTCCTGAATGGATTCATCAAAGACTGCGTGAAGGATTGAATATGTTTGGAAAGAAAATGAAATCATATCTGACCAATGAGGCAATTGTAGTTGCTACAGAAAGCAGAACGAGTTCGCCTATAAAGATACCAAGAAATAGAGAGAGCTATATGCATGATGATCTCGTTGGATTTTTTCCATGTGGAGAAGGTGCCGGTTATGCAGGAGGTATTTTGTCTGCAGCCATGGATGGACAGAATGTCGCAAAAGGGGTTGCGAGGTTTCTTAATCAAAATTAAAAGTGAGCTCAGTTGAATAGTTCTTATCTGAAGCAAGAAGTAATGTAGTCTATAATGACCTCTTCAACATCATCATTTTGCATTCTATGACCATTGTTTTCAATTTTATGTAGCTTTAGAAGTTTAGATTTTTCAATGATCTTAAGACTATCTTTGTAAGGAAGTATTTTGTCATTCACATCATGTAATAAAATACCATCTGGTCCTTGAGGACTCACAAAATCATCAGCTTTTATTTCATTCATTTTTTTGTTTAGGTCATTTTCGACAATATCAATATAGGCCTTTTGGGTTTTCTTGGACAATCTTAGTATGTCGAACATCGTATTGATTGGCAGCATGATATCATAGGTTGGTGCCATGAGAACATACTTAATTCCTTTTGGTTTGTATTTGTTGAAATGAAAGAGGGCTGTGTATGCCCCAACGGAATGAGCTACTATTATTTTGGGTTGATATTTTTGAATCAAAGTTTCAACCAACTCGGCGTAATTTGGTGGAGTGAATTCTATTTGTTTGCTTTCACCATGTCCAGGTGCATCTACAGCAATCAAATCGACATCAAGCAATTGTAATTTGCTAATTAAATATTTCCATCTGGCTGCATTGCTTCTCCATCCATGAAGAAACAAAATTCCCCTTTTAGAACCCGGCCAGAGATATGGTTTGATTTCAGTTCCTTCTACTAGTAGCGATTCATTTACGGAAGTGTCAAGAAAATCTTGCATCCAATCCCTATTTTTTCTCCTTTGAGGTCTGGCAAAAAAATAGGCAGCTACTCTTGCTGCAAGCGTAGGGGAGAGCATAGATAAAAAGCCGATAAGGCTACGGATGATAAAGAGAAGGACTGTTTTCAAATTCGTAGATTCAAATTTAGCAATAACAAAAGCCTTTGGATAAATCCAAAGGCTTGATTATTTCTTAGTGAAC
>CALHKJ010000214.1 GCA_938033975.1 uncultured Saprospiraceae bacterium
TCAAGTAATGATGGGGTAGGATGTGATCAAGATTTATCTGTATGGTATACTTATACACCTACTGATGCAAATGCTGCTGTTATTGTAAATTATTCCGGTGTCAGTGCTGCCATTGATGTGTTCCTTGGCGATTGTGACAACCTTACTCCTGTAGAAGGTGGTGAATGTGTGAATGGATCAAGTCTTGAAATTCCAATTTCTTGTTTTGATGGAGCAACCATTTTTGTTCAAGTAAGTTCTACCTCAGAAGATGTTTGTGGAGAGCATACCGTTTCGTTTTCTGAAGAAACCGGATGTACGGATGGACTTACTTGTGATGCGGCAGCAGATCAAAGTATGGAGCCAATTACAAATGGTGGTGCAGTTTGCTTAGAGAGTTGTAACCTATACGTTTGTGATGAAGGCTGCGGTGACAATACAGTTTGGTTTCAAGTAACAACAGACGTTGATGCTTCAATCCTGAATTTACAATTTGATGGTGATTTTTCACCAAGCATTTGCGTATTTGAAGAGACCTGCGATGGTGGATTGGTCTATAGTGGTGTTGGAGATATTGCCAATGTAGCGGTGGTAGGAAATTTCACATATTTTGTTGCTGTGGCACTAGGTTCTGGAGATCCAGGAGATTTTGAATTATGTGCTCAGACCTTCTTGCAATTGGTTGATTGTGCTACTACTGCAGAACTCGAACCAATTCGTCCAGAATATCCAGATTCTGATCCAGCAGGACCATATTGTCCTGGAGAAACAGTTATGTTTTGTTATGGAGTGGATTTCGTTATTGGGTCTGCTGGAGATCCTGACGGAAATAATTGTCAATGGATACAAGGAATTATTCCGGTTGTTGGTTGTGGATGGGATCAAGATATTACTTCAATCACGGATCAGCCTCCAGGAGGATGGTTTTGGTTGGATGAAGGAAATGTAAATTACAATGTTTCGAATCCGATTTTGAGTTTAACCTCAGAATGTTGTGGTGGACTTGGCCTTGATTATGGTAGTGGGGGATTAAGTGCTGGAGACGGACTGCCAGGAGGTTTTTGGTTTGTATCACCTGGTGGTGGTGGAGCCTGCACTAATGATGGTAATCCAAATACAATGTGGGGATTACCTGGTTCATGTGGAGGATCTCAGTCAGTAGAATTTTGCTTTGATCTAACAGTAAGAAATATATCAGATGTTTCAGAGTGCGATGACGATTGTAATTCTGATTTAAAAATACACATCTTCACATTTGCTGATGGTGAAACAGGATGCTGGTCTTCAGCAATTTGTGCAGGAGATATACCAGTTACCTTTGATGCATTCATGGATTGCTCTTCATTGGTAACAGTTGATTTGATTTCAGTACAGGATGAAATCTGTAGTGGTGATTCACCGATGATAGAAGTAGCTGCAAGTGATGGAGCATCTACAATAATTTTGGAAAGTGATGGTAATCCAAATATTTCTGGGGCACCTTTGAGTGGTTCATATCCAGGAGGCCTAGCAGAGATTTTTGCTAACCTTGTAAACAGTAACCCTGATGGACCTGAAGTAATTACTTTTGAATTCTTTGCTCAAAGTCCAAATGCCGATTCTGAATGTAATGGTCCTAGGCTTTTTGTAGAAGTAACAGTTTTTCCAGATATACTTATTGAGTTTGATGAACCTTATGATGTTTGCTTTGACGGACAAGAAGAAATTATTCCAGTGATCTCAGGTGGTTCGGGATCTTATGTATCATTTGAATGGTCAAATGGAGAAACAAGCCAATCTGTTTTTGCTCCATTAAACGCTGGTGACGAATCACCAGGACCATATCAACTTGATTTTATTGTCACTGACGAATTGGGATGTACCTCAGAAGCAACAGTTGAATACATAATAAGACCTCAAGTATTTCATGATTTGATTGAAAATGCAAGTTTTGCATGTATAGATGGAAATGAAGATTTTGCAGAAATATGTGCAGAAATATCTGGTGGAGGAGCAAATGGTCCATTCAATTATGATTGGATTATTGAGTCTGGATTGGATTTTGACGTTGATGATAATTGCTTGCTAATTAATGATGAAAATTCAGATCCTGGATTTTATGAAATATATGTTGATGTCACAGATCAATATGATTGCGTTTATACAGAGGGGCCAATCTTTTTCTCAGTTGATAATGGACCTTCAATAAGCTCTAATGTTCCATTGTGTGTTTCAAACGGAGGTGGAGAAGTAGAATATGAATTTCAAGTATGTGATGACAACGGTGGAATAGCAGAATGGTATTTGTATGATGAAAATTGCCAATTTCAAATTGATGGACCATTTGATGGTAATTGTGTGACCTTCTTTGTGTCGCCATTTGCGCCGGGTGATGATGTGCCTGCATTTTTCTGTATAGAAGCAATTGATCAGCAAACTGGATGTGCTGCTTTCGAAACTGTAGAAATCATGCCACCGGCTGTACCAGAAATTCCAGACATAGTAGAAGGTTGTAGTGGTTCAAGTATAACTTTATCACTAGGTAATCCTAATGATTTTGAATTTTGGACTTGGTGTGATGGGATCTCGGATGATCAAGATTATACCTTTATTTTAGAAGAAGATGAAATATGTGTCTTAACTGTTTATGACTTAAATCAATGTGAGCTTACTTACGAAATTCCGATTTTCGTTTCTGATGGTGCTGATGTAGAAATTTCAGGTTCGACATCAATTTGTGGAGGTACTTCCACAACCTTATGTGCGACTCCGAATCCAGGAGCCACCTATAGTTGGTCATCAGGTGAAAGTACGGAATGTATTGAAGTTTCGACTGCTGCCACCTACAGTGTAACAGTAGATATTGGAGATTGTGTTATAACTGATGAAGTTGTTGTAGAAGTTGCAGCGGAATTGCAACCAATAGTTAATGGTGAGGATATTTGTACTGGTGGAGATGCTATATTATCAACCAGTAACACATTTGAAACCTATGAATGGACAGATGCTGCAGGTAATATTATTCAACCAACTGCTAATGGTGGATGGGAGATTGAAGTCAGTGTCGGTGGGCAATATACTGTGCAAGTATCAAATGCAGGTTGCACCGGGTCCGGAGTATTTGTTGTTAACGAATTCTCGCAACCTACAGCTACCCTTACAGGAGCAGCCCAATGTAATTCGAATGCGTTCGGTGATCCAACAGTTTTAGATCTCTCGACTTTAGTAACAGGAGCAACTGGTACTGTTACTATATTAAATCCTTCTGGAGCCATATTAAATCCGCCAATTGTTGATTATGATGGTTTATCTGCAGGAGATATTACATACACAGTTGTGGTGGATGGCGAAGGACCATGTCCTGACTTTATGGAGCCATTGGTTATTTCAGTTCAAGATTGTGGCTGTCCAGATGTGACTCTAAATCCTATAGCCGATCAATGTAATGATGCAAATTTTGCACTTCCTTTAAGTTCTGTTTTGGGTCAATTTGCGGATACGGATGGAAGCTTTACCGCTTTGGATGCTGCAGGTAATCTTGCACCTGTGCAACCTTCAAACGGAGAATTC
>CALHKJ010000215.1 GCA_938033975.1 uncultured Saprospiraceae bacterium
TATCAACCATAATCTTAGAGATTTCGCTTCTGCAAATAAGGACTATGTAAAAACAACACAGCTCAATAAGGGAATTCTTACAGTTTGGGAGCAAAGAATGAGCAATGAAATACAAATGGAAGATTTCGAAAGTTTATTTAAAACATCTAAGGGAGCAATCGATTATTTTCCGCTTCAATTTAGTCCCTACTTTTACAATGCACTTGCCATGATCAAAACTGGCAAAACAGATAAACTTAAGATGCAGATTCAGGAAGCGAAATTTGTTGCAGCAAAAGATGAAAGCTCTATTATGAGACTTGCATATCTTGAAAGCTTGCAATCATTTTTGTCCGACGATCTTGCAGCTACAAAAACATTTGTAGAGAAATACGCTGATGCAAAATATACAGATTATCTAGTGCACGAATTGATAGGAGATATCTTTGCGAAAAAAGGAGATATCAAATCCGCATTGCAATCATGGTTGTACTCATCCAAATTAGGAAATCACTCACCAACTTTATTAAAAAAGATAAGTGAAGAAAAATATATCAATTAAAATATCCCTAGCATTTCTGCTTTGTACTCTTTTAGCTTCCGCTTGTAAAACAAAAAAAATTGTTTCAGAGGCTTCTGGTATAGAAGCCTACAGTGAGACCGATATTAAATATAAGATCAAAGCAGCCAATATTTATTTCTCAACAATGGAAGCTTCCGGAGTGGCCAATATCAATTCGCCACAACTAAATATCTCAGGAAATTTTATCATGAGATTAGATCATAATAAAAGAGCTTGGATGGTTGTCAAAAAATTTGGAATAGAAGCGGCTAGAATATTGATTGAAAATGATACCATGACGATGCTCAATCGTTTTGAAAAGTCTTATATGCAGATGCCTGTTGAAGACGGTCTAAAGATGATTGGATTATCCATGAGTCAAAACGAAGTGATTGAATTCCTCGCGGGTAATGCAGTAATCGACAATAGCGAATTCTTATCGATGTCCCAGGACTCATTTACCTACGAGTATAAAACAGCTTTCGATAACTTGATAGCAAATTACACCTTTGATGCCTTGAATGAAATTACAACCAAGGCCACATTTGCAGACATGCAAAATAATAGCCTAGAGTGTGAATACTCCGACTACAAGACCATCGATGAAGTGCAAATGATCGCTTATAATAGATTGCTCTCCACCTCTGATCCTAGAATCGGAGAAGCTAGTATTGAACTTGACTTCAAAGAAATTAGTGTAGACCAAGTCTTGAGTTTCCCTTTTGAGATCCCATCCCACTACAATAAAAAATAATAAGCATGGCAGAATGGAATGTAGGGTCCAAAGATAAAAAAGGACTCCGAAAAGAAATTGAGAAGGCCATCTTGGTAGGTGTTGTCTCGCAAAATCAAACCAAAGAGCAGGTCGATGAATACATGGACGAACTCGAGTTTTTGGCGATGACTGCCGGGGCGAAAACAATCAAAAGATATGTGCAGAAATTGCCGCACCCGCATAAGTCAACTTTTGTCGGAAAGGGTAAGGTAGAAGAAATTGAATTATACCTAGAACATCATGATGTGGACATGGTGATTTTTGATGATGACCTTACTGGAAAGCAAACCAACATCCTGGAGGAAATTTTCAAAGTGAAAATCATTGATCGAAGTACCTTGATCTTGGACATATTTGCAAGTAGAGCTCAAACCGCTCAAGCAAAAACGCAGGTCGAATTGGCACAGATGCAATACATGCTTCCTAGATTGAGAGGTCTTTGGGATCACCTCGAAAGACAAAGAGGGGGTATCGGTATGCGTGGTCCAGGTGAGCAAGAAATTGAGACGGATAGAAGGATTGTGAGAGACAAAATCTCTTTATTGAAAAAGAAGCTTCACAAAATTGATCTTCAAAATCAAACGCAGCGAAAAAATAGAGGAGCACTCATCAGAGTTGCACTTGTGGGATACACCAATGTTGGGAAGTCAACCATCATGAATGTATTGAGTAAGTCGCAAGTGTTTGCAGAAAACAAATTATTTGCAACCTTGGACACTACAGTTAGAAAAGTGGTATTTGGTTCTATGCCGTTCCTTTTGTCTGACACAGTTGGTTTTATCAGAAAGCTACCTCACCATCTTGTAGAATCATTTAAGTCCACCTTGGATGAGGTAAGAGAAAGTGATATCGTAGTGCATGTAGTTGATATGGCGCACCCGCAATATGAAGACCATATTAATACAGTAAATAAAACTATGAAAGATCTAAATGTAGGGGAGAAACCTACCTTGATGGTATTTAATAAATTGGATCTTTATAGAGAAAGAAATTTTGATGAACTACTAGATAGTGAAACCAAAGAAGACATCCTTGCTGAGCTGTTAAACAAACACCAAAGCGCAACAGATCATCCTGTACTTTTTGTTTCTGCCCAAGAAAAAGAAAATATGAATACTTTGAGAGAAATCTTGGGTGACATGATCAAAAAACAATATGAAATAAGGTACCCTTACCAAACCAAAACTTGGTAAGCTTCAAACAACAACAATATGAATTCTATTCTAGAGAAATATGCCAATCTATTGGTAGACTATTGCTTGGAAATCAAAAAAGGAGATAAATTATATATCAATTCATCTACAGCAGGTGAGCCATTGGTGAGAGAAGTGTTTAGAGCAGCAACCAAGGCTGGAGGAATTGTGGAATACAATCTTAGCTTTAGCGAAGAGAGTAGAATTAAAATGAAATATGCAGAAGGAGAGCAACTCACTCATCAGCCAATTCTGCATGCTCACGCCATGGAATACTTTGATGCTTACCTTGCTATCCGAGCTCCCCACAATCTAGTGGAGAATCATGATATCGATAAAGAAAAGAAAAAGATACGAGGTGCAGCGATGAAGTCTATGTCAGATCATTACTTTAGGCGTACGGCCGATGGGTCAATGGTCAGATCGCTTTGTCAATATCCAACCCATGCAAGTGCACAAATGGCTGGTATGTCACTGGAAGAATACAGTCAGTTTGTATTCAATGCTTGTAGACTTTATGATGACGACCCGAAGGCATCTTGGTTAAAAGTAAGAGAGAATCAACAACACATTGTTGACTATCTAAATAAGGTTGACAAGATTCAATACATCAGCAATGGGACGGATATTTCTTTTAGAGTAAAAGATAGAGTTTGGATCAATTCAGATGGTAGAACAAACATGCCAAGTGGAGAAGTTTTTACTGGTCCCATAGAAGATAGCGTCAACGGAACGGTTTACTTTAGTTTTCCTTCTGTCTATTCTAGTCAGCCCGTAAAAGGAATTACACTAGAAGTAAAGGATGGAAAAGTAGAAAGCTGGAATGCCGAAGAAGGACAAGCTCTACTAGATGAAATATTTGAGATCCCAGGTGCAAGATATTTTGGAGAAGTCGCAATTGGTACCAACTACAATATCCAACAAGCAACAAAGAATATACTCTTTGATGAGAAAATTGGAGGAACCATCCACATGGCAGTGGGTCAATCTTATCTTCAGACCGGAGCCAAGAACCAATCTGCTATCCATTGGGATATGATAACAGACATGTCCCAAGGTGGACAAATCATAGCAGATGGTACCCTTATCTATGAAAATGGAAAATTCCTCATCTAATTTTAAACCTTTTAGCTTCTATTAGGTCTAATAACTTTTGCCACAAACATCAATAATGAAAAAATTACTTTTCACAGCGTTTTTAGTCATTTTAGTCAGCATTTTCGGCTACAGTCAAAGACCAGGAGGTCAGGGAGGCCAAGGAGGAAGAGGAAATTTTGACCCTAATAATATGCCTAAGATTACTATCAAAGGCATGGTGATGGATGGAGAAACAAATACTCCATTAGAATTTGCTACAATTACAATCAATAGTTTGAAAGATGGTCAAGTTGTGACTGGAGGAATGACCGAGGCTGATGGGAGTTTTAATTTTCAATCGCGACCAGGAAGATTCTCCGCAACCATAGATTTTTTATCATACGAATCTGTAGAAATCAATCCAGTTCCTTTTGAAAGAGGACAAAGAGAAATTGATCTAGGAACGGTAACACTGAATTTATCAGGAGAAGTAATCGAAGGAGTAGAAATCAGAGCAGAGAAATCAGAGACTATTTATAAGCTTGACAAAAAAGTATTTACGGTAGGTCAAGATTTAGCAAATGCGGGCGGATCAGCAGAAGAGATTTTAGATAATGTACCAAGTCTTACAGTTGATATTGATGGAAATGTAAATCTAAGAGGTTCTGGTAATGTGAGAATGTTAATCAATGGTCAGCCTTCTTCACTTTTGAGATCAGGAAATATGAATGGCCTTCGTTCGATTCAAGCTTCAGACATTGATCGTGTTGAGGTGATTACCAATCCATCTGCAAAGTACGAAGCAGAGGGGATGGCTGGAATTATCAATATCATATTAAAGAAAGAAGAAAAGAAAGGATTCAATGGTGCATTTAATGCTGGTTTTGGTTTTCCTCTTCGATACAATGCAGGAGCACAATTGAATTATAGAAAAAACAAAACAAACTTTTTTGTAAACTACTCAAGTGGCTTCCGGTCCAATCCTGGTTTTTCTGATGAGTACAGTCGACAATTGGTTGATGATTTGTTCAGAAGAGCATACAGAGATTCTGATAGAAATCGCCAAGGACAAAACAACAGAATACGTGCAGGATTAGATTACTTTATCGATGAAAACCAGACACTAACTTTTGCTGGATCTTACGGTTTTTCCGATGATAATAATATCAACTCAACATCTTACCTTGATTCTCTGGAACAAGGAAATAATGTAGAGTTTCTTCAAACCTTATTTAGAGAAGAAAATGAAATAGAGGATGAAACCAACCAAGAATATTCTGTGGTCTATGTCAATGACTTTGGAAGAAATGGTCAGGAACTAACAGCTACTTTGAGATATGATAGTAGTGGAGAAACTGAAAGTTCAGATATTCTACAAAGTATAAATAATCAAGCCTTAAGCAATGTACAGAAAGTTGATATTGAAGAAATTCAGACCAATGCAATGGGTCAAATAGATTTCTCCAAAGAATTAGAAAATAGTTTTAAAGTTGAGTCTGGTCTGCGTGTAAATCTCAGAACGATTGGAAACAACTACGAGGTCAATCAAATCACGGATGGAACCTTGGCTGTAGTTGATTCATTGACAGATGATTTTAAATACAATGAAGATATTTATGCAGCCTACGGAACCTTGTCGAAAACTTGGAATGAAAAATTCAGTGCTCAGGTAGGACTAAGAGTTGAGCATTCTGTTATTTCAACAGAGTTTGCCAACAATGTAAGTCAAGATACTAGTTATAATTATCTAAGAGCATTTCCTTCTGCATTTTTAACCTACAATGTAGATAGCAAGAATGCTTTTCAGTTGAGTTATAGTAGAAGAATTCAAAGACCTAGATTCTGGTACCTAAATCCATTTTTAACCTTAGCGGATGATAGAAATGTTTTTGTTGGGAATCCAAAGTTGTTACCAGAATATACGGACTCATATGAGTTAGGATATGTTCGTTACCTAGACAAAGGTTCGTTTAGCTCAAGTTTGTTTTACAAGTTGACAACAGATGTGATTACAAGAGTAAGAACATTTAGCAACGATGGTACGACAGTTTCATTTCCGGTCAATCTGAGTGAGGAAGTAAGTTACGGTCTTGACCTTTCGGCAAATTACGATGCAACCAAGTGGTTGCGTCTTGACGGAAATATCACTGCCTTCAATTACAATCAGTCTGCCGATGGTGGGCAATACGGAATCGATGCATCAGACATAAGTTGGTTTGGTAGAGTAGGAGCTCGAGTTAAGTTCTGGAAAAATGCCAGCCTACAAACTCGATTCAATTATAGAGCGCCTAGAGAAAATATTCAAGGATTAAGTAGAGCTGTGTACACAGTTGATTTTGGCTTGAGCAAAGATTTCTTAGACAACAATCTTACGGTAACCATCAGCAGCAGAGATTTGCTAAACAGTAGAATAAGAAGTTATATTATTGACTTGGAGCCAGACTATTACGCTGAGGGAGAAAGTCAATGGAGAGGTGGCGGTGTGATGCTCAACATGAGTTACAGAATCAATCAAAAGAAAAAGAGAGGCGGCGATAGATCAAGAGGCGGCGGATTCGAAGGCGGCGGCGAAGAATTTTAATTCAAACGCATACACACACACATATAAATTACCTCCAAGGGGTTTCAACAAGCACTTACTGCATCCAAGGGGTTTTAACCCCTTGTCACCCTTAGTTACCCCTTGTTCCTTTTTGTCACACAGCCATCAATGATGACACATCCACCAATGTACCACTAGGGTCCTTCAACAGAAGCC